>JAAUPT010000087.1 GCA_012032965.1 Nitrospira sp. | reverse complement strand
ATGCTTTGGGCATCCTACCCATCGCTGAGACCACGGCGCAACTCGTTTCTTTCATTGAAACATAGGGTCCAACGGTTGAACCTGGTATACAATGCATGCATGAAAGCCCTCGTCAAAAGCACCGCGAGGCCAGGTTTAACCTTCACCACATGGGCCGACCCCACGCCGGGTCCCCATGATGCCGTCGTGAAAATAGCGGCCACCTCACTGTGTGGAACGGACGTCCATATTTATCGCTGGGACGAATGGGCGCAGCGGCGGATCCATCCCCCCCGGATTATCGGTCATGAACTGTGCGGCCACGTTGTGGAGGTGGGGCGTGACGTGTCTCTCATCAAGGTTGGGGAGTATGTCGCCGCCGAATCGCATCTGACGTGCGGAGCGTGCTTTCAATGCCGCACGGGCCAGGCGCACGTGTGCAAGAACTACAAAATTCTGGGGATCGATCGAGACGGATCGTATGCGCAATATGTCACATTGCCTGAAAATGTCTTGTGGCGGACAGATCCGCAGATCCCACCCGAGCTCGCCTGTGTACAGGAGCCGCTCGGCAATGCCGTTGACGCGGCGCTTGCTGAAGATCTAACCGGGCATACGGTGTTGATTACGGGGTGTGGACCAACAGGCCTGTTTGCCGCTGCCGTGGCACGGATAGCTGGTGCGGCCACGATCATCGCATCGGATGTCAGTGACTATCGGCTGGGTTTGGCGAAGCAGGTTGGGGTGGACCATGCCTTCAATGCGCAGGTTGACTCGCCTGAACAGATTGCGGCCGCCATCCTCGATATCACAGCCGGGGAAGGAGTTGATGCCGCGCTGGAGATGTCAGGAAATCCCACGGCTCTGCACCAGGCCTTTCAAGCCGTGAAGAATGGTGGGCGCGTGACTCTTTTCGGCATTTCGACCGGTTCCGTCTGCTTCGATCTGCCGAACGAAATCATTTTTAAGGGTATCCGTGTGTATGGGATCACCGGCCGACGCCTCTTTGAGACTTGGTATCGGTTGGCAGGCCTTTTTAAAGCAGGCCTCGATATTCGGCCGGTCATCACGCATTCATTTCCACTGAGCGAGTTCGCGACCGGGTTTGAGTTGATTCAATCGGGGCAGTGCGGCAAAGTGGTGTTGTTCCCAGAATAGCGCTGAGGTATGAGGACGGTCCTTCTCTCTCAGTCCTATCTATCCATCCATGGCCTATTCGTCTTTCAAGAAAGCTCTCGAAGCCCAGCTTGCCGAGATCCACGTCCAAGGCCTCTACAAATCCGAGCGCCGTATTCTAGGTCCACAAGGGGCCGAGATCCGCGTGACGCAAGGTCAGGTTCTCAATCTCTGCGCCAACAATTATTTGGGTCTCGCGAATCATCCATCCATTGTGCAGGCTGCCAAAAAGGGGTTGGACACACACGGCTATGGGATGGCCTCGGTGCGGTTTATTTGCGGCACGCAGGATCTGCATACACAGCTGGAACAGGCCGTCAGTCAGTTTCTCGGTACTGATGACACGGTCTTGTACAGTTCCTGCTTCGATGCGAATGGTGGATTGTTCGAGGTGTTGTTGGACGAGCGTGATGCCGTCATCAGCGATGCGTTGAACCATGCCAGCCTGATCGACGGCATCAGACTGTGTAAGGCCAAGCGATTCCGGTACGCTCATTCCAACATGGATGACCTCGAAGCGCGGCTCCGGGAAGCGAGTGGGTGCCGCCTGCGCCTGATTGTCACGGATGGGGTGTTTTCGATGGATGGCGATCTGGCCAAACTCGACCGGATTGTGGAGTTGGCGGAACGGTACGACGCGGCGGTGGTGGTTGATGACAGCCATGCCACTGGAGTTCTTGGTCCAGCGGGGAGAGGTACACCGGCTCATTTTGGGGGTAGCCGATCGTATTGATGTTGTCACAAGCACACTGGGGAAAACGCTCGGTGGTGCGACCGGCGGATTTACATCGGGCAAGGCGGAGGTCGTTGAGCTGCTGCGTCAACGATCGAGGCCCTACCTGTTTTCGAACGCGCTTCCTCCTCCTGTTGCGGCTGGGGCGTTGTGTGCACTCGACCTCGTGAAGCAGGGCGATCATTTGAGAGAGCAGCTTCGGGCTAACGCCCGTGTACTTCAGAAGAGAGCTGACTGCTCTTGGCTTCCGGCTCGTTTCGGGCGAGCACCCGATCATTCCGGTGATGTTAGGTGATGCTGCGCTTGCGACGTCAATGGCGGGGGCCTTACTGAAAGAAGGGGTGTACGTGGTCGGGTTCAGTTATCCGGTGGTTCCGCAAGGGCAAGCCAGAATCAGGACTCAAATGTCGGCGGCTCATACCAGGGCTCAACTGCAACAAGCCGTGGACGCGTTTGCGAAAGTCGGACGAGCTCTCGGTGTCATTCCGTGACCATTCTGGTCGCGCGTTCCAACAGTTTCTCACGGCGAGCCAACGTGTAAAGAGGGGTTCACCATGCTTGATTTTTAAGACAGTTACTGTCACCTTTCCTCCCACGACGCGATCGTGCGTCAAATGATCGGCTGAGTTAATGGGGGAGAAACCGTGACAGGAGAACGCATGGAATCATGGAAGCACCTCAGATATGCCCTCTGCGCAACAATCTTGACGGCAGGGGCTGCATGCAGCGCGACAACGTTTGCGGCTGATCCCGCGCCCTGCTCGCTCGTAACGACGGCCGAGGTCGAGCAGGTTATCGGCAAGCTGAAGGGGCAGCCGGAGGCAAGCAAGGAAGGCCAGGCCGCCTGGTGCAATTATGAGTTCGCCAGCGGTAACGATGCCATGGAGATCTGGGTGTTTCCCGCCGACGCAATCGACCGTGCCAGGAAGATCGCCAAGAAATCGGTGGCAGTCAAAGGTCTCGGCAACGAGGCGCTGATGGATCGGGGCGCCTTCGGCCTGGACTACGTGGATTTGTACATTAAGAAAGGGAACATCACCGTCAAGCTCGCTCTCAAAGAAACCGCCGGCGACGAAGAGAAGCTGAAGACTTTGGCCAAGAAAGCCCTGGGGCGGTTCTAACCAGCGCTCCGCGTGATCCACGAGTAACCTTCGCGGCTTGCCTCAGAATTGACATTTCGCAGTCAGGTCAGTATCCTCGAGCACTTTATCATGTGAAGGAGTAGGGGTATGAAAGTCATTCTTCAAGAGACCCTGGAAGGGGTCGGGCATCTTGGCGATCTTATCAATGTCGCCGATGGGTTTGCACGAAACTATCTGTTGCCGAGGCGCAAAGCTGTGGAAGCGGACGGTCGGAGCATCAAGGCGTTCGAGCATGTCAAGCGAGTGGCAGCCGAGAAAGCCAAGAAGGAACAACTGGAAATTGAGACACATGCGAAGAAGGTGTCGGCGGTGGCGCTGACGATCGAGATGCAAGCGGGCAAAGACGACAAACTGTTCGGCTCCGTCACCACCAAGGACATTGCCGAAGGACTCGCGGCACAGGGCGTTACCGTGGATCGGCGAAAGATCCAGTTGGCACAACCGATCAAGGAACTTGGCACGGTGGTGGTGCCCATCAAGATGCCCAGGGATGTGGTGGCCACGGTGAAGGTCCACGTGGTGAAGAAGCAAGAAACGGAAGAGCCATCAGCGTAGGGTATTCGACGGTGGACACGATGAACAGCTATGCAATCGGTTCCTGGGACGCCCTGAAGGCGGCAGATTCCGATGTCTGTGCCGCGATTGAGGCGGAAGAAATCCGGCAACGTGAAAAAATTGCTGTTGATCGCGTCGGAAAATTTTGCGAGCCCCGCGGTCTTAGCGGCGCAAGGCTCTTTGCTCACCAACAAGTATGCGGAAGGGTATCCCGGCAAGCGCTACTATGGTGGGTGCCAGCATGCTGATGCCGTCGAAGACTTAGCGATTCAGCGCTGCAAGGAGATCTTCGGCGCCGAACACGTCAATGTGCAGCCCCATTCAGGCTCGCAGGCTAACATGGCGGCCTATCTCTCGGTTCTCAAGGCGGGTGATACCATTCTTGGAATGGACTTGGCCCAGGGTGGGCATCTCACGCATGGAAGCAAGGTGAACTTCTCTGGGATCTTGTTCCGCGTCTTCTCGTACGGCGTGGATCGTCAGACCGAAACTATCGACTACGATGCCGTCCAAAAAGTTGCGGAAGAATGCCGTCCGCGCATGATCGTCGTCGGTGCCAGCGCCTATGCCCGCGTGCTGGACTTCCCACGATTCCAACAGATTGCCAAGTCGGTCGGAGCCTATCTACTAGTGGATATGGCCCACATTGCCGGGCTTATTGCAGCCGGGCTTCATCCGAATCCCGTTCCCTACGCCGACTTCGTGACGACCACGACCCATAAGACGCTGCGCGGTCCGCGTGGCGGCGTCACGATGTGTAAAGCCGAGCATGCGAAGGGAGTCGACAAGCTAGTATTTCCCGGTCTGCAGGGCGGACCGCTGATGCATGTGATCGCTGCCAAAGCGGTGGCCTTCAAGGAGGCCTTGTCTCCGTCGTTCAAGCGCTATCAGCAACAAGTCCTGACCAATGCAAAAGCACTGGCCCAGGAGTTCGTCGCGCGTGGCTACAAAATCGTCTCAGGCGGAACGGACACGCACTTAATGCTCCTGAATCTCGCAAACAAAGGGATTACGGGGAAAGAGGCCGATGCGGCGCTTGATGTGGCCGGGATTATCGTCAATAAGAACGCCGTACCCTACGACGAAAAGCCACCAGCCGTCGCCAGCGGCATCCGGCTGGGGTCGCCGATCGTATCCACGCGCGGGATGCGCGAACCTGAGATGAAACAAATCGTTGGCTTAGTTGACCGTGTTCTCCAGCATCGGCAGGAAGCAGACGTGCTTGAAGAAGTTCGTAAGGAAGCGAAGGCGTTGTGTGCTCGGTTCCCGATCTTTCATCCCTACTAGCAGTCGGCCGATAGCGAGAGAGTAGGTCGCCTCCAGTGAAATGTCCCTTCTGCGATGAACTCGAAGACAAGGTGGTCGATTCTCGCATGGCCAAGGAAGGCGAGGTCATTCGTCGACGCCGTGAATGCTTGAGTTGCAAGCGTCGCTATACCACTTACGAGCGAGTTGAAGAAATCTTGCCGGTCGTGGTGAAGAAGGATGGTCGCCGGGAGTCCTTCGACCGCACCAAAATTCTTCTCGGGATGAAAAAAGCCTGTGAAAAGCGACCCATCAGTACCGGAACGATTGAAGCCGTGACCGACCGGATCGAGAAGCGGATTCAGGAAATGGGCGAAACGGAGATCGAAAGCCGGGTGGTGGGAGAGGAAGTCATGCGAGAGTTGCATCAACTGGACCAAGTCGCATATGTCCGGTTTGCATCCGTCTATCGAGAGTTCAAGGACATCGAGCAATTCATGGACGAGTTGAAGACGTTGGCTCAGCAAGGACGCGAACGTTAACTTCAGACCCGCACTGTTCTCAGGTCTTCCCCCGCTTCGTTCGCACTATTCTCTTCCAACGTCCTGCTGTTCAGGTAGTTGATGAACTGAGCGAGGGAAGGTTCAATCCGATGATCAAACCACTCTCTCAGCGCGGGCGACGAAACACGCCGACTCCCGTGGCGACGAGCGTCGCCATTATCGGCGCCGGTCGAGGTGGCACGGCGCTGATGGAGATTTTTGCGAACGATCCTCTTGTTCAGATCGTCGGTGTGGCGGAGATCAATCCGGGGGCGCCCGGGTTGGATTTAGCCAAACAATTGAAAATTCCGATTACCCACGACTATCGGCAGTTGTTGACGATGGAGCGTGTCGATTTGATCATCGATGTGTCTGGTGATGCGGAAGTCTGGCAGTTTCTCCAAGATTTCCACCGTATGGGGGTGACCATCATCGGCGGCGCCAGCGCGAAATTCATGTGGGAATTGATTGAAGCTCGTATTCGCGCGACGGCGGAGATCGAGAAGACGTTGAACAAATATCAGTCTCTCTATCGACTCTATGTGAAAGAGACGGGCGCAGCCGTGACGGACGAACGGACCAGAATCGCCTGCGAGATCCACGACGGGTTCGTGCAGATATTGGCGGGTGTGAACTTCAAGCTGGATCTCTGCCAGCAGCTGATCCGGAAGAACCCGCGCGCGAGTTTGGCCACCATCAAGGAGAGCAAGGCCCAACTCAAGCTGGCCATTCAGGAAGCCCGTCAAGTGATCTTTAACCTTCGCCCGCTGCACTACGAAAAAATGGATCTCATTCCCGGCCTTACGAATTATTTTGCGTCGTACCAGACTCAGACGCACATTGCCACAAAATTTACCGTGACAGGGGATGAGCAGACTCTTTTCCCGCGAACCAAGATCTTTCTCTTCCGAATCATCCAGGAAGCTCTGAGCAACGTCGAAAAACATGCCAAAGCCGACCGAGTATCAATCAAGCTGGACATCGGGGTGGACATGTTACGAGTCACCATTACCGACAATGGGGTCGGTTTTGACCTGGAGGCAGTGCTACGCGACCCCGAAAAATGGGACCATTTTGGGATCAAGGGTATCTTGGAGCGAGCACGATTAGTCGGTGGGGAAGGCCGCGTGGAATCCAAGCCGGGGAAAGGTACCAAACTCATCGTTGAAGTGCCGTTGGGCAATAAGGAGGAGATAGGCAATGGAGAAGATTAAAGTCCTGATCGCCGACGACCATCGGGTGGTCCGAGAAGGATTGGCGGCCATTCTCAAAACCAAAGAGGACGTTCACGTCATCGGCGAGGCTCAGGATGGAGTCGAGGCCGTCGAGAAAGCCCGTACGCTGCTTCCAGATGTGATTCTGATGGATGTGAGCATGCCGAGAATGGGCGGGGTCGAGGCCACGCGACAAATCAAGCGCGAGTTTCCGCACATCGGCATCGTCGCGTTAACGATGTACGAGGAGCAACAATACATCTTTGACCTCGTGCGCGCGGGAGCTACGGGATACTTATTGAAAGATTCCGAATCGTCTCAGATCGTTGCGGCCATTCGGGCGATCTATCGCGGTGAATCACTGATTCATCCCTCCGTCGCCAGTAAAATTTTGGCCGAATTCTCGCTGATGGCACAAAAGAAAGGGAAGAAGTCGGCGTGGGCCGAACATGATTTGACCGAACGAGAAATTACCGTGTTACGATTGGTTGCGGATGGGAAAACCAACAAGGAGATTGCGAATAATCTC
>JAAUPT010000086.1 GCA_012032965.1 Nitrospira sp. | reverse complement strand
GATCACGATGTCGCGGGACTTGGCGTGAGTTCGATCCGCAGTGCGGGACGCGGCGGAGACATCCACATCGAGGCCGGCGACGTCCTCAACATCCGGGCCGGAAGCATCATCACGACGGTGAACAGCGGCGGAACCGGAGGCGCCATCCACATCGACGCCGGACAACTGAGCCTCAGCGGCCGCAGTTCGATCCAGTCCCTCGCCACGGGAACCGGCAACGGCGGCGACATCCGGGCCACTGTTAGAGGAAACCTCGCGATCGACGGCATGGGCGTCACTCGTCCCGGCACCGGTGGCATGCAGGTGCCGGAAACGGTCGGCATTTTCGCCAACACCGCCGGCATGGGAACCGGCGGCGCGGTGACGATCGATCCGCCGGTTGCGATGATCGCGCGTCGGTTCGCCTTGAGCACCTGCTCGAGCGCGCGCCGTTCGAAGCGGCGATAGGCTTCCTGCCCGTAGATCGAGAAGATGTCGCCCAGCGCAGTACCGAGATTGAAAGCAAGGTTTGGGCCCAGTAACGGCGCGATCACCATGGCACCGATCACGACGGCCACGTTGTTCTCGATCAGGCCGATGGCAGCAACAGCTGTCGAAAGGACCACCAGCACAACAAAATTCATGTCCAAGCGCGCATTTCTTACAACCTCCTCATAGAGTGCTTCTCGTGCGGCACTGGCCGCAACTTCTTTTTTCCGTGCTTCCTCAGTTGGCTTAGGCAGTACGATCTCCACTGGGAGGCTCACGATTCGTGCAAAAGGCTGTGCACCGAGTATGCTCTGCAGCGCATCCAACACAGGCTGAATCTTGTCGTCGGCCACGAGCAATCGTATAAGCTGTTGCTTGTCTTCGCCCACCGGACCAAGACGACAATCAAATACGTTATTTTGTTCTGCGATTGCGGAGATTGTGCGCGTGCTACTTGCATCGGCAACCACCTCAACGTATTTCATGAGTAGTTCCTTTTTCGGGACAGGATGGGACCGACTTGTCGTGAGGAAGAAGCCTTTGAGCTGGTTTGTCCACTTCCCGATTTCATAAACCAGCTGCAGATCTTAGGATTGCGTTGAAACCGCCTCGTCGCGCTGTTTCCTGCATCTCAGCAACGCTGGAGGTTAAACCAAAGCGCTAGGAAAGTAGACTCTAATCAATCACCGGGCATAAAAAAAGTCAACCGAGTTACCCAAGAATGGCACGCAGGGTTACTCTTGCGGAAGTTATCCGTCTGTGAACGCGTGGGATGAGAGCAAAGTTCTGCAACGGTGTCTATCAGAGTTTAGGCATACTCCTGCCGGATCTGCTTGACGGGAGAATCTCACCCTAGTACATAGAAGACAGAATGTGGTAACTTGATGCGTCGTACCTCAGTCATCACATCATTCACAGCAGGCTGATCTCATGAGGCGTGCGGGGATTCTCACCGGCGGTGGAAGGGCATTGATTCTCCCTGCCGTGCTGTACGGCCCAGATCTTCCTTCCTTGCCGCCAAGTACTCACGCATTCGTTGACCACAACCGGCTATGGTTCGATCCGGTCGCTCCCTTATGGGAGAGCCATCAACCTCCAGCACAATTCACTCATCGTATCGCTGATGTAAGGACTGAATGACCTATGAGTACACTGAGTAAGTGGCTGCAGCCACCACCAAAGGGTTCGCTCGAACAACAGTACCAGGAGCTCGTTAATCTCTTACGCACCAAGGAAAAGGCGCTGGAGACGACCTCACACGAATTGAAGGTCAAGATCTCGGCCATGCAGATTCTCGAACACAAAATCATGTCCGCTGAGACGGTGATCACTTCCACCCAACGAGAGCTCACCGCGCGGACCGAACAGATGAAGGCGCTCGAAGCAGATTTGGCGGCACGATCGAATCGAGTGACAGCCCTCGAGGCTGAAGCAAATGTGGCGCGCCAGCGCATGACCGACCTCAATTTAATCATTGCTGACCAAGCGGATGAACTGCGCGGGGTGCAGCAGGCCTGTCGGGCTGCGGAACAGGCCCAGGAGGTGCTGAAGGAGGAAATCCGCGTCCTGCGCGAGCACATCGCCCAACTCAACGAAGGCATCACCGATCGAAACTACCTCCGGGCCCAGGTAGAAAGGCTGGAGTCGGCCCAAGGCCGCGTGCATCAACTGGAGGTGGAGTCGAGCGAGCGGGAGGCCGCGTATCGCGGCACGCTGCAGCAGCTGGAACGGGCCCTCGCAGAACGTGACCAGCGGATCAAGAAGTCCGATGCCAGCGCCAGGGCGCAAGCGGACGAAGTCCGTGAGGCCCAACAGGCCTGTCGGGCCGCCGAACAGGCCCAGGAGGTGCTGAAGGAGGAGATCCGGGTCCTGCGCGAACAAATCGCGCAACTGAACGAAGGTCTCCCCGCCCGAGAGCGCCTTCGCGCCGAAGTAAAGGAGCACGTAAAAGAGTTGGAGTCGATGCGAAGTCGCGTGCATCAGCTGGAGGTGGAGCTGAGCGACCGGGAAGCGGCGCATCGGGGCATGCTACAGCAGCTGGAACGGGCCCTCGCGGAGCGCGACCAGCGGATCAGTGAGTTCGATTCGCTGGCGGCAGCGCAAGCAGACGAAGTCCGCGATACCCTGGAGACCTGTCGGGTCGCTGAGCAGACGCGCGAGGTTCAAAAAGAGGAAATCCGGATCTTGCGTGAACAGATCGCGCAACTCAACGAAGGTCTCGCCGACCGAGATCGCCTCCGGACTCAGCTGAAGAAGCTAGAGACAGTGCAAGACCGCGTGCATCAGCTAGAGGTGGAGCTGAGCGACCGGGAGGCGGCGCATCGGGGGACGCTTAAGCAACTTGAGCAGGCTGTCACGGAGCGCGACAAGCGAATTGAGAAGCTTACGCCGATTACCCACCTCCTTCGCGAAAAGGAGTCAGAAATTAAGGAATGGGAGAACAAATTCACTCGCACCGTCCGTGACCATGAGGGTCAGGTTACTAAACTCGAAGAACAATGTGCCGCGCAGGACCAACTCCGTGAACAACATCGGCTGGCTGAACGTCACGTGCATGAACGAGATGAGCAGATCGCGCGCCTCCAGCGCCAGCTGCATGACCTTGAAACTGCGCGCCAACAGTTGACCACGGAAGTACAACGTATTCCGGAAAAAGATGAGCAGATCAGTCGTCTTCGAAAGCGGCTCCGAGAGCTGCAGGCCGAGCTCCGCGCAGAGGCCGCCGCTTCGGCCAAGGGGTCCCCCGTCATCAAAGCGAATCCGGTCGTCAAACCCGCTGCCAGCGCCCAAGCGGCTCCTAGCAGCAGCGCTGCCCCAGCAACCCCTGGATCGCATCAGGGCCGTCAGAATGGCGCAGGCCAAAATTCCCACGTCGAACCGGACAAGACCGCTGTCACAGCCAGCACCAAGGCTGAGCCCATCACAAAGGTTGTTCCCAACGCGAAGCCATCCCCTGATGGCAAATCGGCTACTACCACCAAAACCGCCGTGAGTACTAAAACACCTGCTGCAGCGGCCGTATCCCGTCAGGCCAGCCCAAATGGCGCGGGAAAAGATTCCCATGTTGCCCAACCCAAATCCGGGAATGGTAAGGATGTGCAGAAGGATGATCTCGAAAAGATCAACGGGATCGGACCTGTCTTCGCACAGACCCTCAACAAGCTGGGCACCCACACGTTTATCCAAATCGCTCGTTGGAAACCGGAAGATATCAAGAAGATCTCAAAGAAGCTCGAGACCGATCCCGAGCGCATCAAACGGGAACATTGGATCACGGACGCCAAGAAGCAACACTACAAAAAATATGGGGAACGACTGTAGTCATCCCATACAAGATAGTTTCTTAACGGCGGCTCTATTTGGTGGTTCCTCTACCCGGCCTGCCGTTGACTCCTTCTGATGCCCTGACTACAATCCCGAAACGAGGTGTATCTTCCGTGGCGTCCTCTTTTGTTCATCTTCATCTCCACACCCAGTTCAGTCTCCTCGACGGCGCGAATCAGATCGAGCCCCTAGTCCGCCAGATCAAGTCCTTTAACCAGCCCGCCGTGGCAATGACCGACCATGGCAACATGTTCGGCGCGGTTGAGTTTTACCGCAAAGCGATGGACGCGGGAGTCAAGCCGATCATTGGATGCGAAGCCTACATGGCCCTTGGAAGTCGACATGCGAAGAAGGATAGCGGGCTTGCGCACAATGATTACTACCATCTGATTTTACTGGCGCGAAACCTCACTGGTTATCAGAATCTAATCAAGCTGGTCAGTAAAGGATATCTTGAAGGGGTTCTATTATAAGCCTCGAATTGATAAAGAACTCTTAAAGCTCCATCACGATGGGATTATTGCATTGTCTGGTTGCTTAAGCGGTGAAATTCCTTATCTCATCGGTCAGAAAGATATGGATGGTGCGATGGCGGTGGCTGGCGAGTTCCAGGACATCTTCGGCAAGGATCATTTCTACCTTGAGGTTCAGGCACGGATTGGATCATCAGCGCGTGGCGAACGCCGGGCTTATGGAAATCCACAAGAAGCTCGGGATTCCGCTTGCAGGCACCAACGATTGCCACTACCTCAAAAAAGATGATGCGCGCCCGCATGAATTAATGCTGTGTTTACAAACCGGGAAGACGGTGAGCGATCCCAATCGGATGAAGTTCGACACAGATCAGCTGTATGTCAAATCAACCGAAGAGATCGCCCCGGCGTTCGCAGAGTTTCCAGGCGCCGTACTGAACACCTGCCGCATTGCCGATCATTGTGAGCTTAATCTCCCGCTGAACAAGACACATCTTCCACAATATCGAGTTCCTGAAGAATTCAAAGATCGCGAATCCTATCTCGAACATCTTGCCGTCGCCGGTCTTAAGGAACGCTTGAAAGAACGCCCGAGCCGAGTCGCCTCAGCTGTTTATGAGCTGCGACTGAGGGAAGAGCTCATGGTGATTTGTTCGATGGGATTTGCCGGATACTTCCTCATCGTATGGGACATTATCCGTTTCGCGCGATCTCGAGCGATCCCTGTGGGACCAGGGCGTGGTTCAGCTGCCGGAAGCCTTGTCGCGTATGCTCTCAGAATTACAGACCTTGATCCATTGGTTTACACGCTCTTATTCGAGCGATTCTTGAATCCTGAACGCGTCTCTCTGCCGGATATCGACATGGATTTCTGTATGGATCGTCGGAGTGAGGTCATCAACTACGTCGTGGACAAGTACGGCACCGACCATGTGGCCCAGATCATTACCTTCGGAACACTCGGCGCGAAAGCTGCCATCCGTGATGTGGGTCGCGTGTTGGAATTGTCGTATGCCGATGCAGACAAGGTCGCAAAGCTCGTTCCTAATCAATTGAACATCACACTGCAGCAGGCACTGGAAACAGAGCCCCGCTTGCGCGAGTTGGTGGAGACCGATCCCAAGGTCAAAGAACTCATGGCGAACGCGCAATCGCTTGAAGGATTGGCCCGTCATGCTTCCACCCATGCTGCTGGCGTCGTCATTTCCGAAGGACCACTCACCGACCATGTCCCGCTCTACAAAGGTGCGAATGACGAAATCGTGACCCAGTATTCGATGGGTGACGTTGAGAAAATCGGCTTGGTGAAATTTGATTTCCTGGGCCTCAAGACCCTCACGATGATTCGGCGCGCCGAAACCCTAATCAACGAAACGCATCCCGAGGCATCGCCGCTCGTGATCGATCACGTTCCCTTCGATGACCCAGCCACCTTCGCACTGCTGAGCTCAGGAAAAACGACCGGACTGTTTCAGCTAGAAAGTTCGGGTATGCGCGATCTGCTCACGGGACTGAAACCAGATCGATTCGAAGACATCATTGCCATCATCGCCCTCTATCGACCAGGGCCGATGGATCTGATTCCTGATTTCATTAAACGTAAACAGGGCAAAGTGCCGATCACGTACGAGGCGCCAGAATTGGAGCCCATCCTTAAAGACACGTATGGCGTGATTGTGTATCAAGAACAAGTGATGGCGATTGCCAATAAAGTCGCCGGGTTCTCGCTGGGACAAGCCGACATTCTTCGACGCGCGATGGGCAAAAAGAAACCAGAGGAGATGGAAAAGCTGCGCGCGAAGTTTCTCGAAGGGGCGACACAAAAGAACATTCCCGAGAAGAAAGCCGAGAAGCTCTACGAGTTGATCCAGAAGTTCGCCGGATACGGCTTCAACAAATCGCACGCCGCAGCCTATGCAGTGGTCTGTTACCAGACAGCATACCTCAAGGCACACTACCCGACAGAATTCATGGCAGCGCTCATGACGACCGATATGGGCAATCAGGATAAACTGGTCGGCTATTTCACCGAATGTCGGGATCTGGGAATCAAAGTCTTAGGACCGGACGTGAATGCCAGCCAAAAAGCAGTTCGCTGTGTCCGACGGGGCAATCCGGTTCGGATTGGCGGCTATCAAGAACGTCGGTGAGGGGGCTGTGGAGTCGGTCCTGGATGTGCGATCTCAGACCGGCCCCTTTGTATCGTTCTTTGATTTTTGCCGGCGGGTCGACTTGCACAAAGTCAATAAGCGGATGTTGGAAGGGTTGATCAAGGCTGGCGCCTTCGATTCTAGCGCAGCTAAGCGCTCGCAACTCATGGCCGTGCTCGATCAAGCCGTCGACGAAGGTGCAGCCTCACAGCGAGAACGCGATCGCGGACAAATCAGCATCTTTGGCGAGGAACGCAATGGACACAGTGCCTCGATGACGCTGCCCACACCTGCCCTCCCATTAGTGGCTGAATGGGACCAGGCCCAGCGACTAAAGTACGAGCGTGAATTGACTGGGTTTTATATCTCCGCCCATCCTCTTACGCGCTATGAAGCAATACTCGGTGCCTTGTCCACCACATCCACGATCGGCCTGAAGGATTGCGCCGACGGTGGTGAAGTGAAACTCTGCGGCATCATTGCTGCCGTCAAATCGATGCTCACCAAGAAGGGCGATCGTATGGCCTACCTGACGCTGGAAGACTTGCTAGGCACCGCGGAAGTGATCGTCTTTCCCGATCTGTTCAAGACAGCCGGAGACTTGATCGCACCGGAACGGATCGTCAGAATCACGGGCACAATCGATCGCGGCGACAAAGGCACGAAAATCCGCGGCAGTAAGATTTGAGTCGTTGGCTGAGGTCCAAGCT
>JAAUPT010000085.1 GCA_012032965.1 Nitrospira sp. | reverse complement strand
GAATTTCGACCCGCTTGGCATATTCCGTCGAAGTGCTTCGGAACTGCTCGATGTCATCTGGTGTGGCCCACGTGGCCTTTCCTGCCTGGTGATACAGGACCGGAGCAAAGAGATTGTTCAACAGTTCTTTGGACGAGACCATCTTGCCGTAATACGACACGGCTGCGCGTAACCGTTTCCGTTGACAGGCAAAACTTAGCGCGTAGGACCCGCCCATTCCGTACCCGACGACTCCGTGGATGTTCTTCTTCGCGATAGTGCGAGTATTGAGATATTCACAGCAGGAATTGATATCGGTGAGGACCTGTGCATCATTCTGTCGTTCCAGTAGGGCAGCCGCGACGTCGTCACTGGCGGTCACCATCCCACCCTGCCGACCGTAGAGATTCGGGAGGATCACCATGTAACCCTCACAGGCGAGTCTGGCCCCCAGGTCTTTCATCTGCCCGGTTAGGCCCCACCAATCATGCAGGAGAACCAGGCCTGGATAGATTCCAGCCTGTTGCGGCCAGAACAACAGGCAATCGACTTGATGCTCCTTGGGCATCTTGGACTTGAAGTAAGGGTCGACCATCTGATCGCTATGCGTAGGGATCGGCACGCCGCTCGGGAAACGCGCGGTTCCTGTTCCGATCTGGTCCAACGTGAATGGGGCCGGATGTGTTATGAGCATGGTTGGAATGCCTTTAGAGAAGCGGTCTTGCACTCAGTGTCGCATTTACTATATGAAGCCGATTGCGGGAATGTCAAATGCGTGCCGATGATGTCTACCCGCGAACATTCTCACTCAGCCATTGGAGAGGGGCATGGCTTTTGATCGCATCGGAGTAGGGTTGATCGGAGTAGGCCGGCATGGGCTTCGGTACGCCCGGCACATCGTACACGATCTGCCAGCCGTTTCCCTTCGGGCCGTCTGTCGGCAACATCCTGAGCAGGGCTTCGATCTTCCCGGTGCCCAGCCGATCAATGTCTATGGAAAGGCAGAGTCGTTGATGGCTGATCCTGCCGTGGATGTCGTCGTTGTGGTGACGCCCCCAATATGTGCACCGGATATCTGTCGGTTGGCAGTCGAATCTCGCAAGCCCTTGTTGATCGAAAAGCCGCTGGCCACGACGGCTGCCGACGCCAACGCGATGGTCATCATGGCTCGCGAAGCCGCGGTTCCGCTGATGACAGCGCAAACTCTTCGATTCGATCACACGATACAACAGATGAAGATGCTCAAGCCTCGTATCGGACGGTCCGAACGACTCCATCTCATCAGTCGAATCGAGAAACGGGAGACCGCCCCAGGCCATGCCGATGGCTATGCCAAGCGAGGGGCATTGCTGGAAATCGGTGTCCACATGCTCGACCTCGTTCGGTTCATGACGGGCGAAGAGGTGGACGAGGTGCGTTGCACGATGGACGTGCGGCCAGGTCTGTCACCGGAAACCGCCGCGTCGATTCGTCTCGTGACGTCCGGGGGAACGGCGTGCCATATTGAAATTGCTCGAGTATCGACAGGCCGGGTTGGTCGAGCAGACTGGTGGGGGACCAAGGGACGACTGGAAGTCGACTGGGCAGCGTGCCACATTCGCTGCTGTGACGGCACCGGAACCCATCAATTCGATCCGCCTCCCTCTCAAACGGTCCTTGCCGCAATCACGGTCTTTCTGCAGGCCGTGCGAGAGGGCACGCCCATGCCTATTACGGGAGAGGATGGATGGCGTGCCGTGGAACTTGCCGAGGCTTGCTACCAGTCTGCACGACTCGGTGGGGCTCCGGTCACCCTTCACATCTCATCTTAGGACTCTGCGACGATGTGCGTGTCGGTTTCTTCGATCCCGTCGATTGCATGGATCTTTGTGATCACGACGTCGGAGAGCGCCCGTTCGTCATGAACATTGATGAAGACAAAAATATCCGGACGGCCGAAACAGGAGTGGGCTTGTTCGACGCCGGTAATGCGTTTGAGTGATGCGACCACATCCTTGGTCTTTCCCGCTTTCACCTTGATGAGAATATACGCTCGGGTTGCCATGTGTTCCTCCTTGCGCCAAAAGTTGAGCTACAGATGTCTGTGCGAGATTGAAAACATTCGGTCACTGTCCTTCGCGAGCAGTCGCTCCCGGCATCGCGTTTCGATGACGGGCATACACTTCGTCAAAGTTCTGCCCTCGTGCCTCAAGCGCTGCTCGGCCATCTCTCACGAGTTGCATAAACCGCCGAAAATCGTCCACGGAGAGGTTGAACTGGCCAAGACCAGCCGCCATCTCCTGTCGCTCTTCAGCAGAGGCTCGCATATCTGCCTCCGCGAGCGCCATCAATATCTCGGCGGTCCACCCATTGGAGCGAAATCGCTCTAGCACCATCTGCACATTCCCACCAGGGGTATTTGTGATGGCATGGTGTGCGAACTCCTGTACGGATCGATCTGTGCTCTTGGCGAAGACCGATTGGAGTTGGATGACGGATTGAATCACACGATCGGCTTCTCGGCTCCCTTCGGGTGGAAGGACTTGGGCCTGTTCAAGCGTTGCGAGCACCGCCATAGCAGATCCGACATATGGAGATGCGCTCTTTGCTTGCTGCGTCAGGATCGAAGCGCCGTTGCTCATCGCCAACGAAGCAGCACTGTCTACTGTGGAGAGGAGGAGCCAGAGCACAGCACTGAAGATCAAGATCGGGCAAGCCTTCCACATCGGATCGTCATCGGTTCGAACGCTCTATTCTTCAGGCGGAGGCTGAAGAATAGAGCGGATTATACAGAGTGGGGATGAGGGGTGCTAGTCAGGAGGTCGCGGCCCGGGGTTTGATTGAAACTCTGATGGAGACTTCCTATAATGGCGGCGGATTGGCCGCGGTCCAGAACAGAAAGGCAGTGGTTTCATGCTTGCCAAGGTGAGGAGCGCGGCCCTTGTCGGGTTAGATGCGCATCTTGTCGACGTTGAAGTCGATATCTCAGGGGGGCTTCCGCAGTTTTCGGTCGTTGGGTTGCCGGATGCCACCGTCAAGGAAAGTCGTGACCGAGTCCGCTCTGCACTCAAGAACACCGGTTTTCACTTTCCCGCCAAACGAATCACCGTCAATTTGGCCCCTGCTGGCCTGAAAAAAGAAGGCTCGGGGCTCGATCTCGCGATTGCCGTCGCGATTCTCGCCGCCGAAGAGGTCATTCCACAGTCCACGTTGGACACATGCGTGCTGGTTGGCGAGCTATCGCTGGACGGTCGCGTGAAGCCCATTACGGGAGCTCTCTCGTTTGCGCTTGCTTGCCGGGCTGGATATGACCTCTTGCTGCCGGCGGACAATAGTGCTGAAGCGGCGTTGGTGCAAGGAGTGAATATCTATCCACTCCACACCCTTCCGGAAGCAGCCGAATTCCTCAAGGGAACCCAAGCCATTGCTCCGGACCGTTCCAATCCTGACTTGATGGCCTGTGCAAGGATGGTGGAAGACGAGGACTATAGTGACGTCCGCGGGCAAGACCATGCCAAGAGGGCGCTGGAGGTGGCCGCCTCCGGTGGCCATAATGTGCTGATGGTTGGTCCTCCTGGATCCGGCAAGACGATGCTGGCGCGACGACTGCCCTCGATTCTGCCACTGCTAGAGTTGGAGGAGGCGATTGAAACAACGCGAGTCCACAGCGTGGCCGGGCAACTCGCCCCCGAACGCCCCTTACTGACGGTGCGACCGTTCCGGGCTCCGCATCACTCCGTCTCGGACGCCGGACTCGTTGGTGGTGGGACCGTCCCAAAACCCGGCGAAGTTTCGCTCGCTCATAATGGCGTGTTGTTTCTGGACGAGTCCCCCGAGTTTAAACGGGGAGTCTTAGAAGGATTGCGGCAGCCGCTTGAAGATGGGCATGTGGTGTTGACACGAGCGAGCGGATCGTTACGATATCCAGCGCGATTCATGTTGATCGCGGCGATGAATCCTTGTCCTTGCGGCTATTATGGCGATCGGATACGCCCGTGCATGTGTACCGGCACTCAGATTCGTCGGTATCGAGCCAAACTCTCCGGACCTCTCTTGGATCGGCTCGATATTCATCTGGATGTTCCTCCTGTTCCGGTGCGAGAGCTTCGCACTGAACTGCCTGCGCCTGAGGGATCAGCCGCGATTCGAGCGCGGGTGGTCGCGGCTCGAACGCGCCAGCGCGAGCGGTATCGACAGGACGGCATTTATGCGAACGCACAGTTGAAGCCACGGATGATAAAGCGGTATTGTGGGCTCGATCAGCCGGCTCAAGAGTTGCTTGAGCATGCCATGGCGAAACTGCGACTGTCGGCACGGGCTCATGGTCGCATCTTGCGCGTTGCGCGCACCATTGCCGACTTGGCTGACTCTGATAACATTGAGGCCGTCCACATCGCGGAGGCCATTCAATACCGTTCATTTGACCGTAACCCCGACGTGTGAGGATTCGGTGACTTCGGCGAAAGTGTTTCTCTGGTGGTTTGTTGTGGGAGCAACGATGGCCCTGGCTGTCATCCTGGTACAGGGTGGCATCAGGGAAGTGATGCAGGCTCAAGGGTCCGTCTGGGAACTGAAACTCGTTGAGCTGCTGACGACGGTTATGGGTGGAGGGTTGCTGGGTGGTTGTATTGCTCTGATTCTGGATCGGATCAAGAAGTCCTAGTTGCACTCATCCACAGTTTATCTTGTGGTGAATGCTTGGTGACGGAAGGAGCAATCCCTTCTATTTTAGATTCAATTATGAACATAGAAATCGGCTCCAATCTTTACCAAAACACCAACGGAACTATCGAAGTCGAGGGTGTGCCACAGATTCAACTGGCCCGCCATCCCGCGACCGGCGCCCTCTTGGTGAATTTTGCGCTGTTTGATTCCGCGGCCGGATACTGGCCAAAGTGGTGGACAGCACGCTGATGTTCAACGAACGGCGAGCCTACGAGGTGGCGAAGACGGACACGAGTCTCGCTATGAGAGAAGTCGGTTCTGGGAAAATTCTATTGAAGCTCGAAGCCAAGGCATCAGATGTGGTGTCCTTCTCGCGAGGAGAATTCCATACGATCAAAGGCCACTTGCTGCAAGTGTCCTCGACGGAATGGAAGATCGACAAGCAGCAGAAAAGCGGCTTCACGAAGGACGCGCAAGGTGGCGCCGCGTCTATTGGCTAGACGCGCCTTCCCGCGTCACAGTTGGGACCAGGACCAGGTAGTCGTTTTTCAGATCGAGCGACGCGGTATCTCCATCCCGTAGCTCTCCCTTCACCAGCAACCGTGCGATCGGAGTTTCCAGCTCCTGCTGAATCAGGCGTTTGAGCGGCCGTGCTCCATAGACCGGATCATAGCCGCGCTCTCCCAAGTGCTGAAGGGCCGCCGGGGTGATCGCTAATGGAATTCGGCGCTCGGCTAATCGACTCCGCAGACGTTCCAGTTGAATCTCCACGATTTTGACCAGATGTTCGGTGCCGAGTGGATGGAACACGACGACTTCGTCCACTCGATTCAGGAATTCTGGGCGAAAATGTTGCCGCAACTCGCCCATGACGACTGTCCGGACTTGTTCATAAGTGGCACCGTGTTGCTGAGCTTCAAGGATCTGCGGACTGCCGATGTTGGAGGTCATGATCAACACGGTATTTTTAAAGTCCACGGTACGGCCCTGTGAGTCGGTCAGCCGGCCGTCATCAAGAACCTGCAACAGGACGTTGAAGACGTCGTGATGCGCTTTTTCGATTTCATCGAACAGGATGACGGAGAATGGGCGCCGCCGAACGGCTTCAGTAAGTTGCCCGCCTTCGTCGTACCCCACGTAGCCGGGAGGTGCGCCGATCAACCGCGCAACGGTGTGCTTTTCCATGTACTCGGACATGTCGATTCTGACCAGATTGCCTTCGTCATCGAACAGAACGGCGGCGAGGGCGCGGGCGAGCTCGGTTTTGCCGACTCCGGTTGGGCCAAGGAAGAGAAACGAGCCGATCGGTCGATTCGGGTCTTTGATGCCTGATCGTGCGCGAAGCACTGCATCCGCGATTGCGCGGACTCCTTCCTCTTGTCCCACCACGCGCTGATGGAGCAATTCCTCGAGTTTCAAAAGCTTGTCCGTTTCGCCTTCGAGTAAGCGGGAAACGGGAATGCCGGTCCACCGGCTGACGACAGCGGCAATCTCGTCTTCATCGACCTCTTCTTTCAGCAACCGAATGTCACCCTGTTTCTTTCCCAAGTGCTGCTGCTCTACTTCCAGTTCCCGTTCCAGCCGAGGGAGTTCTCCGTACCGGAGTTCTGCCACGCGGTTGAGGTCGTAGGCGCGCTCAGCTTGATCGATCTTGAGTTTGATCTCCTCAATGGCTTCGCGCATCTTGCGGAGACGGGGAGACGGAGGTTTTTTCCGATTCCCATCTGGTCTTCAAGGCCTGTAAGTCACGTTGCTTTTCGTTCAGCTCGGTTTCGAGGGCGCTCAATCTGGCAACGCTTCCAGGGTCTTGCTCCTTTTTTAAGGCCTCTCGCTCGATCTCTAGCTGAAGCACCTTCCGCGAGACCTCGTCCAGCTCAGCTGGAAGACTGTCGATCTCGGTTCTGAGGCGTGCTGCCGCCTCGTCGACCAGGTCGATGGCTTTATCCGGAAGGAACCGATCTGCGATGTACCGATGCGACAATTTTGCTGCCGCGACCAAGGCGCCGTCTTTGATCCGCACGCCGTGATGTACCTCATAGCGCTCTTTGAGGCCGCGCAAGATCGAAATGGTGTTCTCCACGGACGGCTGGTCGACCAGCACCGTCTGAAAGCGGCGTTCCAATGCAGCATCTTTCTCGATATGTTTCCGGTATTCGTCGAGCGTCGTTGCCCCGATGAGATGCAACTCGCCTCGTGCCAGCATCGGCTTCAAGAGATTGGCCGCATCCATCGCGCCTTCGGCCGCTCCGGCACCCACGACCGTATGTAATTCATCGATGAACAGGAGAATCTGACCGTGAGAGGATTGAATCTCCTTCAAGACGGCCTTGAGCCGCTCTTCGAACTCGCCGCGAAATTTGGCGCCTGCCACAAGTGATCCCATGTCCAATGCGAAAAGCTTTTTCTGTTTCAGGCTCTCGGGGACATCACCTTTCACGATACGGATCGCCAGTCCTTCCACAATGGCGGTTTTTCCGACTCCTGGTTCACCGATGAGCACAGGATTATTCTTGGTCCGGCGAGAGAGGATCTGAACAACACGTCTGATTTCATCATCCCGCCCGATGACCGGATCTAATTTCCCTTGCCC
>JAAUPT010000084.1 GCA_012032965.1 Nitrospira sp. | reverse complement strand
CAAGACACAATGACCGGCGGAATTTCCGGCCAGGCCTCATTGACAGTAGCTACTTTCTCTATCATGTGCTCGATGAGCGACTTTAACCACGCATGACCGATCGAAACTTACGATCGCCGCCTCTTTCCGGCCCGCCGGTCTCGCGCTGGTGACGATTCAACCGGAGCCCCTCATGACCCTGCACCCCAATATCCCCGTCAAGATGGTCGTGCAACGAACCAATATTCAGAAACCCCATGCCGCCGTTGCCTAGACAGCGTCATACACCACACCCATTCATTTCTCTGCTAGGCAACTCTACGTTGATATGGTACAACTTGCGTCCGATGGTGCTTGGGGATCGCGTAGCAGCCGGCCCACGATGACCCACAAAATCTCCACCTCCGCACCCTTCGTTTTCTCCGCGCTCGTTTACCTGATAACGCTTTCTGGCTGCCTCTCACCGGTGACCTTGACCCGAGCTGTCATCGCCTACGACGACGCCATTACCGAGTCGCAATCGAAGCAGCTGCTCGTGAACATCGCGAGAGCGCAACACCATCAACCGATTCACTTTACCGGCGTGTCCAATGTCGCCGCGACGTTCGATTTTCGTTTCACGGCCGGCGCGACGCCGGCCCTTACCGGTGACGCCAGTCGAACGATCCTGCCCGTCATCGGGGGAAGCGTGGCTGAGAATCCGACGATCAGTATCGCCCGATCGAAGGCGAAGAGTTTACCCAGCGCGTACTCACGCCGTTCCATGAGTCCAAACTGACGTTGCTGCTGCGACAGGGAGTCGACATCGACCTGCTCCTGCGCCTGATGGGCAAGGAACTGCGGTTGAAACAGAGTGACGGCGCCGTCGCCTATCGGAATAGTCCATCGGATCAGGTCGGCTACGAGATGTTTCGGCGAGTAGTTCTCCATCTCTCCACCATTCAAGACCACAACAGCCTCTACGTGGAGCCGCTGCGCATCGAACGAAGCTGGACGATTCCCGCCGACTCGATTACGGCGGAAGGATTCACCGCACTCGAAAAGGAGTACCAGGTGGCCTATAACGCGCGGGACAGGACGTTCACGTTGCGGAAACAGGTCGAAGGCGGCGCGCTCATCACGAACTACGACCCCAATTTACTGTCCCGGGAGGAACGGGCTCGTTTGCAGAATGAGAACGAACAGGGGCTCCCGCACGACGTCACGTTCGATATTCGTCCGGGGTATTTCGGCGGCGACTGGCCGCTCAAGGGAGACTTTCGACTGCGCAGTTTCAACGCGATGTTGAACTTTCTGGGGCTCTCGATCGCCGAAGAGGCGGAATACCATGTCGACAAAGACGGTCGCACCCCCGACGTCTCGGAGAATCCGGTCAAGACGATGGACCTCGTCGTGTCATCGTCGGCTCCGTCCGGACTGGATCTCGCGATGAAATCCCACGGAGACTATTATGCCGTCAACACGATCGGTCCTCAGGCGCGCTGGAACCGAGAAGCGTTCAAGCTCTTGTCGCAATTATTCCAAATGACGGTGACCGAGGTGCCGCGCGCCGGAGTACCGAGCATTACCATCGCCAAATAACCCGGCAACATCCGATTCTCTGCAAAAAAGATCGCTTCTGTCATGCGTCGGCTCGATCCAGGTCGGGCTTGGGTGGACGACTGCCAATAATATACATGATGGCGGGAAAGAGCATAGTCGTACCGGGGAAAATCAACCGATACCCCCACCAGGGCAGGCTCGGCCGAAAAAATCCCAAACCAACGGTCAGCAGAACAGACGCCAGGACACCATAGACGTAGGCTGGAAGCAGGATCGGGGAGCGATCGACGCTTCGCTGTCGTGACGCGGTGGTGCATCCCTTGATAAGGAGATAGACGGAAAGAATGAGAGAGGCCGAACCGTAATACACTGCGTATTCTTGGTCTTGCATAGAACCGTCCTCGTGAACACCTCCGCATGATCGCCGTACTTATTATGTATAGCGTATCGTCTCTACTCTTGTCGAGCCAGACACCCTGCGCATGACGCCTTTCACACTCTCCATCGTGCGGAGAGAATCCCTTCTCGAGCTTGTATTTGCCCCTTTCTCGCCTGACAATAGCGATCAGATCAAGCATAACCATTGAATCCGGAACAGGTTCGCTTCTATCCAGGAGTGGCATATATGAAGATGTTGGTGATCGTGTTTCGTGAATCCCTCGTGGAACAGGTACATACGTTGCTGAACGAATATGAGGTGACATCATACAGCGAACTGCACAACGTCACCGGGAAAGGAGCGACGGGATTGACCAGCCAGTTCTTTCTGGCCCCCACGACGAACCGCATGATCCTCGCAGCGGTTCCCGAACAGTCGGCCTACCGTCTCATCGACGCCTTCACACGTTTTCGCTTGGAACAAGAAGCGGCCAAGGGCGACAACGTCTTTCCATTCCATGTGTTTATCTTGCCCTGCGAACAAGTCGTGTAATCCAATCTACCGCTATTCCACAGCAATCCTTGCGCCATCTCCACGCGAGTGAAAACAGAAAGGCCTCCGGAGGAGACCCTCCGGAGGCCATGTTGAAAACCTCGCCCTGAACGAGCTGTTCAGATTCGTCAGGTTAGTGCGCGGAGGGCTCAAAGGACTCGGCTGCGTCCTTGGCATGCTTACGAGCTTTGGCCTTCTTCGCCTTGGCTGACTTTTTCATCTCGTGCTTCTTGGCTTTGAGACCGTCGCGCTTTCCCTTCATCTCCGACTTCATCTGATCGCGTTTTCCCTTCATCTCTGATTTCATCTTCTCGCGCTTGGCTTTCATCTCGGACTTCATTTCCTCCTGTTGAGCCTTGAAGTCCTCTGCCATCTGTTCAGGCTGGGCCTGCATCTCGCTCTTGGCCTCATTGGCTAACGATCCCATGTCGTTTGTCAATTCCGAACCGAAACTTGTTGCTTCATCTGCCAGAGCTACCATGCTAGTGCCGAACATAAGTGAGGCCGCAACTGCTGAGACGACGACGAATCGCATAGATCTCCTCCTCGACTATAGGTTGTATCCACGTGGTCGGCGCCAGAAACCAGCGCCCCGTCTACCGGTAACCTGAGATCGGTTTTCTGGCAACAATTTTAAGGTTTTGGCCTGAGGCGCGATGAGACTTGGAAATTCTGATAGTCCTTCAGCCAAGAGGCGGAATGGGAACAAACAACGGCCTCCGGCGGAGAATCCGCCGGAGGCCGTGCAAGAACACGTGTACCTACTGAGCCGCGCCGATCACAATCCGCTCGCCTCGTCTAACATCGACATGAGGGATTTTCGTTGTCAGCTTTAGCTGTTCAGAGTTCACGATACCGTGCTCGTTTTCACCTGTACCTTCGCTGAGCAATGCGCACAGGCCGAGCCTTGCTCGGAGACGAGGCTTACGCCCGTGTCTCCCAAAGTAAAAACACCAAGCCGGCGGCAATCGCTGACACAATGACAAAATGCATGGACCCATCCTCCCTGAGAATGATTGTGGATACCTATCCGCGCTGGGAACCAGCGCGCTATTTATGGGTACAGGGAGATCGAGTTTCTGGCAATTTATTTCAACGTTTTGAAAGATGAGATGATGAAGTGTTTGAGTCTCGGCTATGCAGTAAATGCGAAGCGGAGCCAATCAAGCGATAGAGGAAATTCTGTAGAAGACTCAGTATAATGACCCATGCACCGAATTGCTGTCTTCATGATTGTGATGATCGGAACTGTAGGGCCCGGCTTCGCGTTCGCCTTCTCCGAGGGAGACTCATCGCAACAACCAAGCGCGCAGGAACGGCTAAACCAGGTCCTGGATTCCGAAGGTGGCACCACGGTCTATAAAGACTCCCAAGGCAATGTGGAATCCGTTATCGAGCTTCCTAACGGTGAGCGCCGCGTCCTCATGCAACCGCCGCAAAGTCCCTCAATGAACCTTGGTCCTCCCCTTCAATTGAATAATCAACCGCTACAGATTCCTTCTCCACCCCCCGCTCCTGCTCAACCACCTTCTCCAGAATTTCCACAGAGGGCGCGGTAGGATTCGTCTTGACGATCCAATCTGGTGCACGCCATACTCAGCACCTCATGCATATCCTTTACATCATCCTGCTGGTGATCCTTGTTCTTCCCGTTGGGCAGACCGCAGCATTTCCACCGCCCAATAGCAAGGACCTACACGCAGTCCAAGCACAGGCTAACCAAGGAGAGGCCGAGGCGCAGAACAGCCTCGGAGAGCTGTATGCCAAGGGAATGGGAATGCCGCAGGACTACGCCCAAGCACGCGCGTGGTACCAAAAAGCCGCCGCGCAAGGTCACCCCCTTGCGCAAAATAACCTCGCAGAACTGTATTTCGCCGGACTGGGTGTTCCGCAAGACTATGTGCGCGCGTATATGTGGGTGACCCTTGCGGCGACACATATGCAGGGTGAGGAAAAGAAGCAAGCGGAAGAAAACCGCGAGGATGTCGCGCAGCGTATGACTCCCGCACAGATAACAGAAGCCAAGCAGCTCGCAGAACAGTGTCGGTCAAAGAAGTTCAAGGGCTGCTGAGATTCACTCGGCTGCCTCTGTTCCCGCCGTGTAACTATCCCCCGATCTCGCGCTCAACGACAGACTGAACTCTCTGCCATACGATGAAAGTACCGCAGGCGGACTTGGAACAGCCTACTAACCAGGCGATCGCGTACAGACGGCTGGTGAGAGAGTTAGGAGACGCGGGTGTTGCCATGCATCCGACTGAAGACATCCCAGTCAAACTGTTTCGGCGTGACTGCATGGAGCGGAATCGGACCGATTGATCCCCGCTCACGGTAGGCTAAGAGACAACCGACAATGTCATCAGGCGAGTCGATCAGCCGATGCACAACTTCATGGGCAAGATGCTGGGCAATCGCCTTGTCCTCCGGTATTGGACGGGCACCCCGGAGCGTGTGACCAAGAATGGTGGCTTTGGTGGCGGGCGTGAGTGGATGGTGATCGGGACGCGCCTGCCGTTCCGGCCACCGAGCAATCACTCCGGCAACATAGTCCACCAGCCCATGGACACCGCCGTCCTTATGATGACGATGCGGTGTGCGTTCGGCAACGACGAATAGATGGCTCTTGTTCGGCACACCCAATGTCCGCTTGAGTGTGCCGAGAATCACCTCATCGATATAGGCGTTTGGATCGGGATGTTCATTGACCAACAGCCCCTCGGCTCGAGCTTGGTAAGCACAGGCCAGCGCAAGATGGCCTGACCCAGCGCCCATGATCTCCACGAAGAACACACTTCCCATCGCCGCGCTGGTGGCTTTCAGAGATTCGATGGACTGATCAGCCAACGTCACTGCGGACTGAAATCCGAGAGAGATGGTTCCTTCGAGATTGTTGTCAATGCTGCCGGGGAATCCCCAACCACCTGCACGCCGAATTCTTCGTAAATGGCACGAGCGCCCCGCATGCTGCCATCGCCCCCCAGCACAATCAGTGCACCATCACGCACGTAGGGTTCCAGGTGGCGCATGGCCACGTGTTGTACTGTCTCCTGTTTAAACTCCTCGAATCGGCTGCTGCCGATGGGACTGCTGGGATGACTGCCCATGCCGCGAGTATGTTCATCGGTAACACGTTCGATCCAATTGTTGGCCAAACCCAGATAGCCGTGCCGAACGAAATAGACCTCCAACCCCATGCGTTGGCCGGTCACATGCAATTCTTTGAGCGCGGCACCGGCACCGGCAAAATCTCCTCCTGAGACAAGCGCCACGATCCGCTTGAGGGCTCGAGGCTTAAGCGTGACACGATCTTTTCTCGCGCGCTCCACCGTGACCCATGTATTACGCATAACTCGCTCCCGTTCGGACAGGCCGACCGCTGTTGAATAGCCGGACAGGCGGCCTTGTTCAACGTGAGTAGCACCACATTATCTTGGCTCTCCTTGTAATCGCTGAACTCACTGAACGCTTCGTGGAACGGGCGTGGATCCAAATAGATCATCAAGGCCCGCAAGGTGGAACTGTGCGTATACAGGCACGCGACTTTACCCTTCTGCGCAGAGCCCAACCGATGAAGACCATCGATCACGTCGACATAGAGGTCGAAGAAAGAGTTGCCACCCGGATAACAATAGAGCGGATCTTTCATCAGCTGCTTGGCCGTGGATGTCTCGACGCTAAACGCGCGCGCCGCTTCTTCGACCTCTAGGGACTTCTCCAATCCCGTGACCCATCCGAAATCGGACGATTCGAGAGCCGGCTCGGCGATCGGTTCAGATGCGGACGCACCTTGCAGCAGCGCCGCAGACACCCGTTCGTAAAGTTGCTTGGTGTTTGGGCTACGGCTGATGCAATGGAGGAAGGTTCGCGGATCGAGATAATTCGCGAGATGGAGAAAATCCAGCTGCTGCCCCACAACGCCGATCATGCGGGCGAGCGCCGCCCCTACCGCATCGGCTTTGGCAACACCCCGTTCGCGGTCCAATTGGTTTGGCAAGCGGCAGCCGACGCGATGGGTCTTGCTGTCGACCTGTGACACGCCGTGACGCATAGTGAAGAACAGCGTCCGGTCGCCAAGGTCCCTCGGCAATAACCAAAACCGGTCGTCGCCCAGTTCCAGAACAATACGGCCTTCCGCCAGCGTGGGTGTCAACTGCGCGCGAGGCACAATGGCGACCGGGCGCCGATACGTCGGTTTGGCCACCGACCCGATCGTAACTCGGAGCAGCGGCTGCAGCGAGCCTTCCACCAGAAGAGTGTTCCATGCTGCAAAGAAGATGAGCTGGTCATCGATAAGGCTTTTCCGTGCTGACTGGTACGCTTCGGCGGTTGCAAAGCCGGCCTTGGAGCGATCGACGAACGAACGAAGCTGCTCTATCTTGGCATGGACGCGATCAGAGTCATCGCCGGACACTTCTTTTAGCAGGGGCTGGACCAATCCTCGCTCCGACGCTCGTCGCGCGAGAGCACGGCCATAGGCAAGGAGTCCTTCAACAGTGACGAAATCCAGGGGGTGACTCATAATAGATCGTTATTCCAACAAACAGTCAACACACACCGTCCATCTTCATGGCTGCCCTATGGTAGACCAATACATACAGCTCGGCAAGAGACGAAAGGTGAACGGTCCATAAAATTCTCGCGAGAGTCATATTCGCTCATTTGATCCAAATATTAACTTATCAGTATCAGGGATATACGCCGGTTGCATGGCTCCGTCGCTGGAGCAATGTCGAGCACAGCGCAGGCTGTGACTCAAGCAAGACATGTTGATGGCTTGGAACGAGCGGC
>JAAUPT010000083.1 GCA_012032965.1 Nitrospira sp. | reverse complement strand
CGCCATTTGCGTTCGCTGCTGGTGGGTATCGAGCACACCTGTATGGTCTG
Source organism: Nitrospira sp. (assembly GCA_012032965.1). GTDB lineage: Bacteria > Nitrospirota > Nitrospiria > Nitrospirales > Nitrospiraceae > Nitrospira_D. The sequence continues at coordinate 7,196 of JAAUPT010000083.1, read as the reverse complement.
AACACCGTGGGTTTACAACGGCACGGCTTCTCGATAGACCGTATTGCCTTACTCAGGAAGGCATTTGATCTTCTCTTTCGATCGGGCCATCGCACGGCGGAAGCGATACGATTGGCCAAAAAGGAATTCAAGGGGCAGGCCGATGTGGCGAAGATGCTTGCATTTATGGAGGGCACCAAACGGGGAATCTCGCGGGCGGTCAACGTTGATACGGAACGCGAGTTTGATCAACAAGTGTGATGTCAGTCACGATGCCTATACTGATAGCGGACGGTCGAATCGGAGTGATTGCAGGGAATGGCCGATTCCCGATCATCTTTGCGGATAATGCACGCAAGATGGGGCTGCAAGTCTCTGCGGTCGCACACGAGGGCGAAACAGATCCGGAGCTTGAGCAGCACGTCGATCGGATTCATTGGGTCAAGATCGGCCAGCTTAACAAGCTCATCAATGCGTTCAAAGCCGACGGTGTTCGAAACGTGGTGATGCTGGGAGGGATCAAGAAAACCCATGTCTATAGCCATGCTCGTCCCGACTTTCGCGTATTGGCACTCGCCACGAAACTGGTGCTTTGGAAGGATGATGATATCCTCCGGGCACTTGCCGCGGAGCTTGAGCGGGATGGAATCACGATCTGTGAGTCAACGTTTGGTCTCGAAGGGATCTTAGTCACGGAAGGAACCTTAACCTCTCGCCAACCGACCAAGAAGGAGTGGATGGATATCCGGTATGGCTGGGATGTGGCGAGAGAGACTGGGCGTTTGGATATCGGCCAATGTGTGGTTATCAAGGACCGTGTAGTTGTGGCGGTTGAAGCAGTCGAGGGAACCGATGAGGCGATCAAGCGCGGAGGCGCGCTCGTCAAAGATGGAGCGGTCGTTGTAAAACGGAGCAAACCACAACAGGATCTACGATTTGATCTGCCTGCCGTCGGTCCTCGGACGATCGAGGTGATGCGATCGGTCAAGGCCTCGGTTCTTGCGGTCGAGGCTGGTCGCTCTGTGATGCTGGATCGAGAACTATTGATCAGTCAAGCGGAGGAGGCAGGCATCTCCGTGATCGGGCTGACGCGTGCAGAGGAGTCGAACTCCACGAGCTCAGTGAACGAATGATCCGTCGGTACCTGAGGATCTGTCGGTCGATCGATGTCGAGACGTTGAACGATGACGTGGTTCCAGGACTCGTCACACTCTAGCCAAACAGCCATATGGTCAAACTGCGTGCTGGTGTTATCGGAGTTGGGCATCTCGGACAACACCACGCGCGTCTCTACGCGTCGTCTCCGGACTCGATGCTGGTTGGTGTGGTTGACCATGACCACGGTCGAGCATCTGTCATAGCCGAGAAATACGGCGGACAGGTCTTCGGTGACCTGCTGGATTTGTTGAAGCATGTCGATGTGGTGACCATCGCCGTCCCTACATCCGGTCATTATTCCCTTACCAAAACCTGTCTCCAAGCTGGGAAACATGTCTTGATCGAGAAACCGATTGCCGTATTGCCGATGGAGGCACAGGAACTTGTGAAGTTGGGACAGCACAATAAATGCACGTTGCAAGTCGGGCATAGCGAACGCTTCAACCCTATCATGCCGTTGATGCGGCCTCACATTCGTGAGACAGTGCTGGTCGAGTGTCATCGATTGGGAAGCTATAGTGAGCGTGGCGTCGATGTCGATGTCGTTCTGGATTTGATGATTCACGATCTTGACCTGCTGTTGTCGTGCAATCTTGGTCCCATAGAGGAGGTGAGGGCGGTTGGGGTCTCGGTGCTTTCTTCGACAAACGATGTCGCCAACGTGCGAATCCAGTTTCAGAGCGGGTGCGTCGCGAACCTCACCGCAAGTCGAATCTCACCAAAGGCAATGCGGCAATGGCGTCTCTCCCAACCTGATGGGTGTGTGTCAATCGATTTCCAATCGCGTCAAGGAGTGATCGGACGACGATCAGCTGATCATGACCTCAAGCCGATGGTTGGGGTAGAAGAGATTCAAGCCGGCGATGCTGAACCGTTGAAATTGCAGCTTGAGTCGTTCCTCCAGGCGATTCGTGCAAAATCTCGCCCCGTCGTATCTGGTGAGGATGGGGCAGCAGCTCTAACGCTGGCCCATCGCGTGCTCTCTGCAATGAATGTGTTCGAGCAGCAGAAGATATAAACACATCGCATACTCCTTGATGGCTGTGAGCCCTCGCAGCCCCATGAATCGAAATCGCGGCTAGGACATGGACTCTTATAGATCATCATGGCACGCATTCTGATCATTACCGGTGAAGCCTCAGGCGACCTGCATGGAGCCAATCTCGCCAAGGCGCTCAAGGCACGCGATCCTCAGGTCTCATTGGCTGGAATCGGCGGACGTGCAATGGAGGCGGCCGGTGTGCAATTGGTCTGCAAGATGGGACAGTTCGACGTGATGGGTATGGTCGGGCCATTGGCGTTGGTGGCAATCATTCGACGGTTTTTCTTCATGCGGCGATTGTTCAGATCAGAACCATGGGATGGAGTCATCTTTGTCGATAATCCTGGATTGAATCTACGATACGCCTATTTTGCCAAGGGCGCTGGGTTACGCGTGTTCTATTATATTGCACCGCAGATCTGGGCCTGGGGGGCCTGGCGGATGTACTGGATAAAGAAACGAGTCGATCAGGTTTTGGTGATATTGCCATTTGAGAAACCCCTCTATGACAACGCGGGGATGCCCTGCATGTTTGTCGGCCATCCCATACTGGATGCAGTCGCAAAATCCTACGATCGGACGGCGCTTCGCGCCAGGTTTGGATTTTCGCATGATGAGCGTGTGATTGCGTTGTTGCCGGGGAGCCGGACGCGTGAAGTCCAGAGTCTGCTGCCGATCCTCATCGAAGCCGCTGAGAAATTAGCCCATCGGGAGCCAAAAACGAAGTTTGTCTTGGCGCAGGCCTCTACTATTGAGGATAATCTGCTGCAGCCACTCTTGCGGCAAGGTTCGCTTCCTGTCACCTTGGTCAAAGAACAAGCCAGTGAAGTCATGGCCGTGTCGGACTTGGTGCTGGTGGCGTCGGGCACCGCCACCCTGCAAGCGGCTGTCGTGGGCATTCCCATGGTGTTGTTCTATCGAACGACGGCATGGGAATTTTTGATCGCGAGTTTCTTTCTTCGAGTCAAATGGATTGGGCTCGTGAATTTGGTGGCAGGTCGATCGATCGTACCGGAGTTGTTACAGGACGAGGCAACCGGTCAGCGATTGTACGAAGAGGCGATCCGGATCTTGGAAGATCGATCCACCTATGATGAGATGAAACGAGATTTGGCAAAGGTGCGGGCTGATTTGGGCGAACCAGGCGCTTCGACGAGGGCAGCGGAGGCAGTGTTGGCAGGATGTCGGGCCTAGAACGATTTACGCGACTCATGCGGTATGTTCGTCCCTACCGGACGAGATTTGTAGCGGCATTCGCCTGTTCCGGGTTTGTCGCCATCCTTACAGGGGTGTACGCCTGGCTGGCACGTCCAGTTCTCGACGGGATTTTTATCGAGAAAAACGAGCGGCTGTTATTGATCCTGCCGCTCGTGATTCTTGGGGTGGCCACGTTGAAGGCGGTATTCAGCTATGGAGTAGGATATTTGATGGCCTACGTGGGCAATCGAGTTGTGGCGGACATTCGACAAGAGTTGTTTCAACGGCTGATGCGGCTTTCGATCAGGTTTCATGATTCCAATACGTCAGGGCGCCTCGTTTCGCGGGTGGTGAATGATGTCGGAATCATGGCGAACGCCGCATCGAGCGTGGTCAAAGATATTTTTCAGAACGGCCTCACGTTTGTGGCGATGATCGGTGTCATCATCTATCAGAATTGGAAATTGGCCGGGCTTTCCCTCATTGTGATTCCACTCTCGGCGCTCACCATGGTGCGGGTCGGACAGAGATTGAAACGATTGGCCACAAGTACGCAAGAGCAACTGGGCGATATGTCGTCGACGCTTCAAGAAACATTTTCCGGCATCAGAATGGTAAAAGCGTTCGGCCGGGAAGAAGCTGAGGCGGAGCGATTTGGGGGACGGAACCGGAAGGTGCTCTCAACCACCCTCAAGAGCAATCAAGTCTGGTCGCTTGGCCACTCGCAGATGGAAGTGATCGGCGTGATCGGCGTTGCGATCATTATCTGGTATGGCGGCTATTTGGTCATACAGGAGATGATGACCCCCGGCGCATTTTTCTCGTTTATGGCGGCGATGTTTATGGCCTATACCCCGATTCGTAAGCTCTCGGGGTCGAATAACCTCATCCAGCAAGCGCTCGCGGCGGCTGAACGAGTGTTCGATGTCTTGGATCTCAAAACCGAACAATCTCAAGATCACGGGACTGCTCCATTGATGGGGATTAATCAGGCTATCGAATTCCAGGGGGTCTCCTTGAAGTATGAGAATCATACCGTCCCGGCGCTGACCAATATTGATCTTGTCATTCGCCCGGGTGAGGTGATTGCGCTCGTTGGGAGCAGCGGCAGTGGGAAGACCACATTAATCAGTCTCCTGCCGCGGTTCTATGAGCCGACGGCGGGACGTATTCTGGTGGACGGTATTCCCGTTGGCCTCCTATGAGTTGCGATCGCTGCGGGCGCATATCGGGATTGTTTCACAAGAAATTTTCCTCTTCGATGATAGCGTCAGGAACAACATCGCATTCGGACGGTCCGGTGCCTCCCCTGGCGATGTGGAGCAGGCGGCGAAGCTGGCCTATGCCCATGACTTTATTCTGAGGCTCCCGGAAGGGTACGATACGGTCATCGGAGAGCGTGGGGTCAAACTGTCGGGCGGCGAACGGCAACGCGTAGCCATTGCGCGGGCCATTCTTCGGGATCCGCCGCTCTTGATCCTGGATGAAGCGACGTCGGCGCTGGATACCGAATCCGAACGCATCGTGCAGCTGGCGTTGGCTAATTTGATGAAGAACCGAACGACGTTGGTGATTGCCCATCGGCTCTCCACCATACAGAATGCCGATCGAATCATCGTCTTAGATCGAGGCGCCATTGTCGAAGTGGGATCGCATGAGGAACTGCTGCGGCAAGGCGGTATCTATCACAGGCTGCACGCAATGCAATTTCAGGATGTAACCAGTGTCTGATCTCATCAAGTCCTGTGAACGATGGGCGAAATGGGCTCTCCTTCCTCCGGTGGGAGCCGCAGCCATTCGCGGCATCGCACGCTCGATGCGCTTTGAGACTCGTAGCCACGAAGCTGTTGATACGCTATATCGTGAAGGGCGCCACATTATTCTGGCTTTTTGGCATGCCCAGCAGTTGATGATTCCGTTTGGCTATCGAGGAGCTGGGGCTCATGTCTTAATAAGCCGGCATGGCGACGGAGAAATTATTGCGCGGATTATCGCCCGATTCGGTCATGGGGCGGTCCGCGGGTCGAGTACACGGGGAGGCGCGGGCGCGCTTCGCGCCTTGATCAAGTTGGGACGATCCGGTCGGGACGTGGTGGTGACGCCCGATGGTCCGAAAGGACCGCGGCACGTCGCAAAGCTCGGAGTGATTCACCTAGCGAAAGCCACAGGACTCCCAATCGTGCCGCTGGCCTTTGCTTGCTCAAAAAAAAACTCTTTGCGAGCTGGGACCACTACATGGTCCCGGTTCCGTTTTCGAAAGGCTTGTTTCTCTACGGAAATCCGCTATGGGTCTCACGCGAAGGCGATGAGGCCTCACTGGAAGAGGCGCGCTTGGAGCTCGAGATGACCCTCAATCGATTGACGGATGAGGCCGAGCAAGCTGTCACTCGCCAGCCACCAGCCATCAGGCGTGACTCTGAGACAGGTCGTTCCAGCGATTCAACGGCTGAGGTCTAACGATTGACGGTTGACGAGTCTTTCATGTGGCGATTTCTCTATAATTGCCTTCTCATTCTTGCTACGCCGGTTGTGATCGGCATCCTGTTAGCCAAACCACGTTGTCGACCTGGATTTTTCCAACGGATGGGCTGGCAAGCTCACCCGTCCGACGCTGTTGGCTCGTCTGAGCCGCTGATCTGGATTCATGCCGTCTCGCTTGGCGAGGTGGTGGCGGTCTCGCCACTCGTCAAGGCATTACACGCACGCCATCCAGAGTATCGCTATATCGTGACGACGGTCACGGAAACCGGACGTGAGGCCGTCCAGCAGCGCTTATCTGGCATAGCCGAACATCGGTATGCCCCGCTTGATTTTCTCTGGGCTGTCACTGCGATGATCCGCCGTGTACGGCCTACGCTCTACATCTTCGTCGAAACCGAACTGTGGCCCAATCTTCTGTGGTCGTTGCGAGACGAAAGCGTGCCGTCGGTGTTGGTGAATGGACGGTTGTCCTCGCGCTCGTTTCGCCGTCAGGACCTTCCCCCTGATTCGTTCCTTTTATCGGTCAGTATTGCAAACTCTGACTCTTTGTTTGATGCAATCTGAACGCGACAAACAACGTATTGTTGCGCTGGGGGCTGAGCCGGATCGTGTTCATGTCACCGGTAACATCAAGTTTGATCAACCTCCGCCGGTCGTTCGGTCTGATGAGACCCTCCGACGGAGCTTCGGGCTCAATGAGCATGAACAACTCATTCTCGCTGGCAGTACCCATCCAGGAGAAGAGGAAATCCTGGTCTCGGCATATGGCCAAATTGCGAGGACCTATCCTTCAACGGTGTTGATGTTGGCGCCTCGCCACATTGAACGAACCGACCGAGTAGAAGCCATGCTTCGAGAGGCCGGGTTCGTGGTACAACGGAAGAGCGAGATGCTGGAGAAACGAGTCGGCCCACGCGTGGTTATTTTAGATACGCGAGGAGAGCTTGCCCTTGCGTACCGCGAAGCCATTGCGGCGTTCGTCGGTGGGACGCTCGTTCCGGTGGGCGGGCATAATTTGCTGGAGCCTGCAGTGTGGGGTACACCAGTCATCTTTGGACCCTATACGGACCATTGTGCTGAAGTGGCCACGCTGTTACAGGAGGCTGGCGGAGGGTGCCGTGTGATGGGGGGTGACGAGTTGGTCACTGCATTAGGAGCGTGGTTGGGCCAGCCGGAAACCCGAGTTCGAGCAGGGCAGGCTGCGAAACGTGTCGTGTTGGACAACCAAGGTGCACTTATCCGGAGTGTGGAGTTCATAGAATCCTGCCTCTATGCAACTCGACCTACTCCGACCGGTATGCGGCGGCAGGGCCAAGACCGCTCATGGCCAAACGCTAAT
>JAAUPT010000082.1 GCA_012032965.1 Nitrospira sp. | reverse complement strand
CTGATCGGAAAATCAGACGCTGACTTCAACGTCCATGCGGAGGAGGTGGAGTTCTTTCAAGAGAATGATCGCGAGGTGATGAATTCTGGTCAAGATCGGTTTATTCCGGAAGAGAAACTCACCGATATGGAGGGAAACACTCGTTGGTTGCAAACCATCAAAAGACCGATTTACGACGAACAAGGGCAGGCTCATATGGTGCTCGGGGCGGCGACCGACATTACTGAGCGTAAGAGAATGGAACAAGTGTTGTTGCAGCGGGAACGAGACTTGAGTGTCGCGCTCCAAGAGCGGGAGCGCATCAGTCAGGATCTCCATGACGGCATTCTCCAATCGTTATATGCAGTGGGGCTTGGGTTAGAGGGTTGTAAGCCGATGATCCGGCAACAGCCAGAGCAGGTTGCATCACCATTCATGACAACGCTCGATCACGCGATCGGGCAACTCAATCAAGTGATGGGAGAGGTTCGTAATTTCATCGCTGGTCTTGAGTCAGAGGTTATCCAGGGTGGGGACTTTCGAACGGCACTACGAGCCATGGTCCAAACGATGTCCAGTTCTTCGCCGGCGAAATGTCTCATACGGATCGACGATGCGGCAGCACGCCGCCTATCAACCGAACAGGCACTTCACATTATGAATATCGTTCGAGAAGGACTTAGTAATGCGTTGCGGCACAGCCGAGCCACACGGATCATGGTCTCGCTCCGGGAACTCGTCCATACGATTCGTCTCACCATTCGGGACGATGGCATTGGTTTTAATACGCGGTCGGCTCAAGGCGTTGGTCACGGGTTAGGTAACATGGCAGCACGGGCTCAAAAGGTCCAAGGATCGTTTGCCCTTCAATCGAAACCATGGAAGGGGACGAAAATCTTACTCGATCTTCCAAAGGATGGTCACCATGCTCACAACTAAAACTTCAGTGCAAACCATTCGTGTGTTGCTTGTCGACGATCACGAAGTGATTCGCGTGGGGCTTCGGACCGTTCTGGCTCAAAACCAGGGCATTGCCGTTGGTGGGGGGAAGCCGGTACCATGGCCGATGCTGTTCAACAGACCCAGAAGCTGAAACCAGACGTCGTCTTGATGGATGTGCGTCTCCCGGATGGTTCCGGTGTCGATGCCTGTCGAGAGATTCTGGGTGCTCTTCCCGCCACCAGGGTCATTTTTCTGACGTCCTACGCAGATGACGATTCGGTGCTTGCCGCAGTGCTCGCCGGCGCCCATGGCTACGTGCTGAAGGAAATCGACTCGCCGGGATTGCTGGAAGCCATCCGTTCCGTCGCCAAGGGCCAATCCATCTTGGACTCTACCGTGACCGAACGGGCTCTGAGGTGGCTGCGAGGACTTCACGATCTACCGGCGACTCCAGGGACCGACCAACTTTCATCTCAGGAAGAACGAGTCGTGGCATTGGTTGCCGAGGGGAAGACCAACAAGGAAATTGCCGTTGCCCTTGGGCTCAGTGACAAAACTGTGAAAAACTATCTCGCGAACGTCTTTCAGAAGCTTCGCATCACGCGTCGCACGCAGGCTGCGGCCTTCTTCGTTAAACGGCAAGGCTGAGGCCACAACATTCGGCTCTAGTATTGTAGGGGCAAAATTCACCTTGCCGTACGACCTTCATCTCTGGGCAATCTCCCGCAATTCATATTAGGCTGACTCTGGGTAGTTGTCGTCGCACATCACCAGGTTGTGCCTACCGGGAGGTTGTCCCGCATGACGGCTGGTCTCTTCCTAGGGTTGCTCCTGCTCGTGGGTCTCTCCTTCTGGATCGCAATTCGAGAGCACCGGGAAAATGTGTTGAAGTCAAGGGTCATTGCGGCGACCAATTGCGGCGTCCTTGTGACGGATGCGATGCTCCCACATCATCCCGTCATCTATGTGAATCCGTCGTTCCTCTTGTTGACTGGCTATGCCGAGCACGACGTTGTTGGCCAAACCACGGCGATATTGAATGGTCCTGCAACCGATCGCACGTCGATCGAAAAGCTCGCATTGGCCCTCCAAGATGGACGAGCGTGCCGCGTATCGTTGCGCCATTACCGAAAGAACGGCACGTCGTTTTGGAATGAGGTAACGTTGTCGCCGATTGAGGATCGGACAGGACGTGTACGGTCGGTTATCTGGGTGATGAGGGATATGTCCAGGCTCCTGCAGGCGGAAACAGAAATTCATAAAGTGTCTTCTCCGACATTTCTGTGTGATCTCGCTTCTGAAGGTATGCTAGTTACGACGGAATCCGAGATTGTCTATGTCAACAGGCCTGGTCTGAAGATCCTCGGCGCCGAATCGGCCGAACAAGTGATCGGTAGTCAGTATCTCGATATCGTGTACGGTGAGTTGCAGGAGGTGGTACGTCTCTGGATTGTACAGACAGTGAGATCAAGTCAGTCGACCAGGCGACTGGAAACACAATTCTTACGACGTGATGGGCAGGGGGTTGTTGTTGAACTGTTTGCGGTGCCAATCATGTGGGATGGAAAAGAGTCTGTTCTAATCCGTTTTTCGGACATTTCTCGCCAGCGGCACACTGAAACCCAATCACTCCTCGGCCGAAATCAGCTGGGGCCAGGTCAGGCCATCGTGGACAGTGAATACTGGGGGTGGGCAAACAGCCCAAACAGCCATGGTGCCGAGATTTGGTCGGAACAGCACTACCGTGTTTTTGGATATGAACCGGGTTCGGTCCCGGCAACGTACGAGACTTTTAAAAAGGTCCTTCATCCAGAAGACCGCGATCGCGTTCTCACCTTGGTGGAAGAAACGTTCAGGTCGGATCGCCCATACGATATCGAATGTAGAATTATTCAACCTGGTGGCGATGTTCGATTTGTCCGTTGTCGCGGAGTGCTCATCCACGGTTCCCCAGACCAGCCAATTCGGATGTCAGGAACGATAGAGGATATCACCGATTACAAGCTTGTCGCGGCTATGGCGGAGGACCGAGACCTTCAATTTAAGACGGTCATGGAGTCGGCTCCCAACGGCATGCTCATGGTTCGGCAAGATGGCACCATTTCTCTCGTCAATAGCAACATCGAGCGAATGTTCGGTTATGTTCGTGAGGAGTTGTTAGGTCGGTCTATCGAGTGCTTGCTCTCAGCACGAGATCGGAAGCAACATCAGGAGGCACGTGCCGCTTGTTTTTCATCCATCGTATCAGGTCACACGGACAGCAGCGACGAACTGCACGGACTTCGTAAGGATGGTTCCGAATTCCCAGTTGAAATCTGTTTCCACCCTGTTCATCTATCCAAAGGAAGGATAATCTTAATCACCATGATCGATCTCACGGCTCGCGAGCAGGCCGAACAATCGCTCGTGGATACCGAGGCGAGATTTGATCTTGCGGTCCTGACAGGGCGGGTGGGAATCTTCGAATATGACCACCAGACGAACATGCACCTCTGGTCGCCGATCTTGCGGGAGATCTATGGAGTGAGCGCTGAGGAATCGCCTTCGTTCGAACGCTATTTGGAATTGGTTCACCCCGGTGATCGAGAGAGGATGCATTGTGCGGCTTTACGTGCCCCTGATCCCAGGAGAGAAGGGCTGTACATGGTTGAGCACCGACTAGTCAGGCCGAATGGTTCCATCCGGCACATCAGTCTTCGCACTCTAACACGGTTTGAAGGTGAGGGGAGCATGCGGCGACCCATGCGAACGACAGGGATGGTTGTTGATATCACGGATCGTGTGCATAGCGAAATGGTGGTACGAGTCGTGAAGGAAATGGAGACCATGAGAACTTTGACCGGTAGTATTACCCACGAGCTCAACAACAGTCTCACGGCAGTAATGGGCTTCAGCGAGTTGGCACTGGCCTTGATCCCCGCCGAGACCAAAGCCCATCGCCATCTCACGCAAGTGATCGCCGCGGGACGAAAAGCGCGCGAGGTAGCCCATCGGATTCGTCGCGCCATAGACCATGCGTCGTCCTACTCGGTATCCAGGCCGATAGACCAAGAACCATCCACGTTATCCATCGAGGCCTCGGATGCCGTCGGTCCTCGTGGTTGACGATCAGGACCAAGTTCGTCACCTTATCAAAGAAACTCTGGAACAAGCGGGCTACGAGGTTGAAGAAGCCCGTGATGGGAAAGAGGGGCTTGAACGATATCGAACGAAGTCAGCGGATCTCGTGATCATAGACATCCTGATGCCTGAACATGATGGGTTAGAAGGAATTATCACGCTCCGCCATGAATTTCCCGGTGCTCGAGTAATAGCCAGGACAGGAGGATGTGAAGCGATCGGCATCCTCAATTTCCTGGACATTGCCACAATGCTTGGTGTTACGCGGACACTACAAAAGCCCTTCGAGCTCAAGGCTCTCCTTGATGCGGTCGCTGCGGAAGTGATGAACTAGACGAATTCACTCTTCGTGCGTGCGTTCTCCCCATTGACATCACCAGGTTGTCCCGTCAGACTCCGCCCTTTCGTGTCAGCCTCATCGTCACCATGAGACTTCTGAATCTCGCCCTTGGTACTGCGGTCGCTACTGTAGGGTTTTGGCTGATCTGGGGAAGTGTATCTCCGTTCATCGTGTTCGGGTGGGCGATTACCGTCGGTCTGTTCTTATGGGTGATGGCGGATTCGATCTCGAAAGTATGGGCGTGGTCGACGCTGGTGCTCGGCATTGAGAGCTTTGTGTGGCCGTTGGTGTTGATGGTGCAACTCAAGGGAGCCTCGGACACAGTTCCTGAAGCCGAAATGGGAACGATTCTATCCGCCGTTGTCCTGGGGCTCTTTTCATCTGTGTTTTGGGTATCGTTCTCCTACGGGTTGTTCAATCGAGCCCTCAAAGCTGATTCAGCACCGTCCAAAGACCGTCCAGCACAGTTGCTAGGATCGCGGGTGACTAAGAAGAAAAAAAAGCTCGGTTAACCTTGGCCAGTTTCAACCGGGTCTATGTCGATGGCAAACTTGATCTGTCCTCTTCGGTACTGTTGCTCCAAACCCTGCACAGAATCATGGACCCGACGACTCAGCGTCCGGCAATCGGCTGCCTTTACCAGCAAGCGGTGATGAGTGGTCTCGAGACGTCTGGTTATGGTCGGTACAGGTCCTAGCACCATCAGAGACTCATGGCCACAGGCACTCCGACCAAGTTCTGTGGCCCATTGCTTTGCGGCCTCTTCGACAATCTCAAGGTTCCTTCCGATGACTGAAAGCTCGGCGATGTGGCACAGCGGTGGGTAGTACAGAAGTCGCGCGCCGCAAGTTCTTCTTCGTAGAAGTGATCAGGGTTTCCTGATAGCAGAGCTTGGACGGCATGGTGTGTGGGGAAGCGAGTTTGGACAATGACTCGACCTCCACTCAAGGCCGAACAGGCTAGGCTTGCGGCATCTATCAGCAGTTGATAGGTCCGCTCGGCCGAACGAAAATCAGAGACATGCAACCCGGAATCTGCTTGAAGAATTCCTACCAGCCCATGTTGAGGGAGTGGTTCTCTGCGAAACAGCGCTTGCGTCCCAATCAGGATGTCCCAGGTCCCTGACCTGGCGGACTCCCATAGCTGGCGGGCGGACGCGGCTCGACGCAGCGTGTCACCATCGATCCTGGCAGTCTTGGCCTGTGGAAACAAGCGACGAGTTTCGGTTTCGACTCGCTCAGTGCCGTCTCCTAAGGGACTCACGCGGGACGCATGGCATACAGGACAGGAGTCAGGCACCCCATCCGAGCGACCGCAGTAACGGCAAGCCAGGCGGGCAGTCTCCCGATAGTAGGTGAACGGCACGGCGCAAGAGGCACAGCGAGGCACCCAGCTACAATCTCGACAGACCAAGGTCGTTGCATACCCTTTTTTATTGAGAAAGAGCAGTATTGTTCTATGACTTCCAAGTGCTTCTTGCATCGCCGAGATCAGTTTGTGACTGAATAGGGTCCCTCCCGGCTCCTTGCGGAGGTCAACGAGTTCGATCTTTGGTTGAAGGGCCACATCGTGCGAAACGTAGTGATGTTCGGCTGCGGCGTCGAATTTTGACTCGAGGATGGATGCGCGGAGGCAAGTACCAGGAGAGCCTGCTCGCTCTCGGCCCGCAAACCTGCGACTTCACGGGCATGATAACGAGGCTCCTGAAGTTCTTTCAGGGCAGAGTCTTCCTCTCCTTCGATCCAGATCAGTCCAATCGATTTGATGGGCGAAAAAATGGCGGAACGGGTTCCTACGACAACCGTTGGCTTTGAACCATGATTCTGTTCCAATCGGTCTGATCCTGAGGACGAGTGTGCGAAAGTAATATGAAGCCCGGTGAGAGTTGAAAGCAGCTGCTTGAGCCAGGCTGCTCTTGCGATCTCGCCGGCAACCACAATGGTGGAACGGTTCAGGGAGTGCGCTTGTTGAATGGCATCGGCAAGCCTTCTGATTCGATGTGGCCATGGAGCATGCAGCACGAGTTTCTGCATGCGGTTGCTGTGAATGTATTGGGTGATGTGAGCTCTCCACGATACATCCGTGCCCGGAATGTTCGCAGTATGCAGAGCGGTATCCATCAGCCTTCCATTATCACCCTCATACGCGATGAGCTTCCCTGACCGTGTCCGGTGATCGGTGTTGGCACTGTCCGAAGATACGCGAGCGAGCCACGAATTTTTCACAAGCGTATCAATCATCCGCGGGGCGTTACCCCGTCGCGTTGGATGCAGAGTCGATGACAGGATTCCATTCGTTCGACGGGCAATTCGCTGAAGAGTCGGTCGCAAGTCGTCGGGCAGCTGCCGGTCGCCAATGCTCCATGTCCCTGGGGAGTGACAATATATCGAATAGCGCTGGTCTGTCGCGTTGCGGGGGGAGAAAAGACTAGCCGAAGAGATTGGCCCCAGGGTGCAACGTAATAGTCGGCGATCTTGCGGGATAGTTCGAGCAGCTTGGGGGACAGCAATGGGCCTTGGTCGTCTTGAATCAGAGAAGAGATTGCCTTAAGAGAAGCCGCATGTATTTCGGCCGGAAGCGCATGGGCCAGCGAAACGACTGCTCCTTCCAGCGTCACGCGTCCAAATGGGACAAGGACGCGGCTTCCGACGTCAATCTCTTGAGACAAGGTAGGCGGCACGAGATAGGTAAAAGACTTCGAGATATGACGTGGAACAATCACATCCGCGTAGAGTGCATCCGTTCGCCTCATGGCGGTGAATTCCTATCGAAAACCATCCCCTATTCTATCAGTGGAGCACAACGAAGAATACCGGGTATGCCGGCGTACTTGAGGAAGAGGTTTGGTGAAAGGATCTAGTAAGCCAGGGACTCAGCGCTTTTGAATCCCTGGCT
>JAAUPT010000081.1 GCA_012032965.1 Nitrospira sp. | reverse complement strand
ACCGAGCGAGCGGATCTCTACCGTAAGCATGCGATCGATCTATATGAAAGGGGCCAGGCCTACTGGTGTGTGTGCCGCGCAGAGGAGCTCGAAGCGAGGCGCAAAAGAAGCGGAGTCCACGGGACTGTCGCCACGCTATGATGGCCGGTGCCGTGGCCTGGAATTGACTAACGAGTCGGGGAACGCTGCGCTGCGCTTTAGAGCGCCGCAGGAGGGTCAGACCGTGGTTGATGATCTCATAAAGGGGGAGATCACGTTTGAGAATGCGGTGCTGGATGATTTGATCATTCTCAGATCTAACGGCTACCCGACCTACAATTTTCCGTCGTGGTTGACGACGCCTTGATGCGTATTACCCACGTTGTGCGAGGCGACGACCATCTGACGAACACACCACGGCAGATTCCGATCTTCGAAGCGCTGGGGTTTACCGTTCCACGCTTCGGCCATTTACCGATGATTTTGGGATCAGACAAGACACGGCTCTCCAAGCGCCACGGAGCCACCTCAATCATGGCCTACAAAGACATGGGGTATCTTCCTGATGCGATGGTCAACTATCTGGTCCGACTCGGCTGGTCGCACGGCGATCAAGAACTGTTCAGTCGGCAGGAGTTGATCGAAAAGTTTTCCTGGGATCATGTGCAAAAGTCGGCAGCCGTCTTCAATCCGGACAAGCTCTTATGGCTGAACGCCGAATACATTAAAACCAGTCCTCCGCACCAGGTTGCCCGAGCGCTCATGCCGTTGTTGGAGCAAGCGGGGTTACAGAAGGAAGTCGAAGATGTTTCGGAAGAATGGCTCGCACAGCTTGTGGTATTGGTGAAGGAACGGGCGAAGACGTTGGTCGACATGGTGGAGTGGGTCAGGCCGTATTTTGGGGAATCAGTTTCATTTGATAGCGAAGCGGCCAAGAAATTTCTCACGCCGACCATCGCTCCATTGCTGCAGAAACTGCTCGCTCGCTTCGAGGCATTTCCAAGTTTTTCGAAACCAGCGTGGGAAGAGAGCTTTAAGAAGCTTGTCGAGGATGAGGGCGTGAAGATGGGTGCGGTAGCCCAGCCGGTTCGCGTTGCCTTGACCGGACGGACAGCAAGTCCTGGGCTCTTTGAGGTGATGGAGGTCCTTGGTCGAGAGCGGACCTTATTTCGGCTCCGCCAAGGGATCGAGCGTGCCTCCACAGGGTAAAGGGTTGCTCTTGCCAAACCCTCGTCGATCTTGACGGAATTACGAGCGATATATTACTGTGAACTCCGGTTGGGGGATCGTCTAGCGGTAGGACGTCAGTCTCTGGATCTGACTACCTAGGTTCGATTCCTAGTCCCCCAGCCAATTTCTCCAACCCGAGAGATTCCTGGCCTGGTTCTTACTTCATTGATGCGATGTCGATCACGAATCGAAACCGCACATCGCCTCGCAGTACCCGTTCGTAGGCTTCGTTGACTTGCTGGATTGGAATCACCTCAACATCTGACTCGATCTGATGCTGTGCGCAGAAGTCGAGCATTTTCTGAGTTTCTTTGATGCCGCCGATGAGCGAGCCGGCGAGACGTCGTCGCTTGAGAATGAGCGAGAAGGCTTGGACCGAGGTCGGCGTTTCTGGCGCACCAACCAGGATCATGGTGCCGTCGGTCTTGAGCAGATTCAAATAGGCGTTGTAATCGTGTGGAGCCGAGACTGTATCGAGAATATAGTGAAAGTATCCTTGGAACTTCGTAAAGGCCTGAGTATCTGACGTCAGGGCAAAGCTCGCAGCCCCTAACCGCTTCGCGTCTTCTCGTTTACTCTCGGACGTACTCAAGACCGTCACCTCCGTTCCCATCGCTTTGGCGATCTTCACCGCCATATGGCCGAGCCCACCGAGGCCGACAACCGCCAGTTTGTGGTAGCGACCAACGCCCCATTGGCGCAAGGGCGAGTAGGTCGTGATGCCGGCGCAGAGTAGGGGCGCGGCTCCAGCTAATGAGAGCGCTGGGGGAATCCGAAGGACGTAGTGTTCATCGACGACGATGTAGGTTGAGTAGCCACCCTGCGTGATTTGACCTTCTTTGTCCTGCCCACTATAGGTCCAGACGGTGCCACCGTCGCAATATTGTTCCAGACCCTCACGGCAGGCCGTGCACGTTCGACAAGAATCCACAAAGCAGCCGACGCCGGCACGATCCCCGACCTTTAAGGCCGTGACCGCTGTGCCGATTTGCGCGACGGTTCCGACGATCTCATGCCCAGGTACCATTGGAAATAGGGAAATGCCCCATTCATCACGGGCTTGGTGGATATCTGAGTGGCAGATGCCGCAATGGGAAATTGCAATCAAGACATCGTTCGGACCGACATCACGGCGTTCAAACGAAAATGGCTGCAACTGTTCCTTAGCGGCCATCGCCGCATAGCCTTTGGTCGGTAGCATGGAGGGTCTCCTTCTGTAGAGCGGATGGAGGTTAGAGATTAGCAAGTTCGATCCGACTTGCCAACAGCAAATGCATGGTGTCTGTCAACGACCATACGGATCGCGCACGGGAAGATGTAGTCAAGATTCAACCAGGAAGCGGGAGCGATGGCGCTATTGTTTCAGGAGTCGCTCAGTCGGTCGATGAACCGCTAGCTTTACCGTTCCCTTCGCTCTTCCGCTCATCCTGAGCGAGAGACTCCTGAATGTCTGTCTCGGTTGTGAGCGGCGGACCTGGAATACGGTAGTGCTCCGCGGCCCAAGTTCCCAAATCCGTGACCTGACAGCGCTCGCAACAGAATGGGCGCCAGGGGTTTCCTTCCCACGTCGTGGGTTGATGGCACAAGGGACAGGTCATGGGTGTAGTGTAGCGTGGTGGCGGGATGAAGAAAAGTCGTGGCGAGGTCGGTCAGTCTTGAGGGACCGATCGTGGTCTGGCGAGGTGAAGCAACCGCTGCAACCGGCTTCGATCCAAGTCCGTGAGGCGTAAGAACTCGACACCGAATTCGCCGTGTTTCACCCATCGAACGGCGGCAGAATGGACCGTAATCGGGACGGCCAAGTCAGTCGCATGGATCAGCAGTTTGACTCCCGTTCCAGGTGACATTGAAACCGCGCTCGTGACCGCACAGCCACCGACAGAAACATCGAACATCGTGCCTTGGCGAATCTCGGTCTGCTCGGTTGTGGAAAAATGACACGCAGTTCGACGGGAATTCTTGGATGTTCTCGACATTCGATCATGGCGACCTCCACACGTGAGCGAAGCGTCTTAGCGTCGTATAGTACTTCGCGATCGACAGCCACTGAGCTCTGTGGAGGGATAGTATAGATCGGTAGGGTATCCATGGCACGCATTGAGGAAGAATCTGCGTATCGAAAAACTGGCGATCGTCAAGGCGTAACGATTGTTAGTTGCGGGGTGCTGGCTGGGTTTTCGCAACCCTAGCCCACGCATCTTTGAGAGACGCTGTTCGGTTGAAGAGGAGGGATTCGGATACTGAATCGGGATCGACACTAAAATACCCTTGCCGCTCGAATTGAAAGCGGGAGCCTGGCGTAGCTGAACGAAGGCTTGGCTCCACCCAGCACTCACTGAGGGTTTCAAGAGACTGAGGATTGAGTGAACGAGTCCAGTCCTGATCGGTTTGGTCCTTGGCTTCGTCAGGGAGAAGAAGTGGGTGGTAGAGGCGGACGGTGGCCTTGAGCGCATGTAAAGCCGATACCCAATGGATGGTGGCCTTCACTTTGCGCTGTTCTTGTGGGGATCCGCTTCGTGTCTCCGGGTCGTACGTACAGCGCAATTCGGTGACCGCTCCGGTGTGGGGATCCTTCGTCGCACTCACACATTGAATGATGTATCCATACCGGAGCCGCACCTCGCGGCCAGGCGTGAGGCGGTAAAACTGTTTCGGTGGATCTTCCCGGAAATCGTCTTGCTCGATGTAGAGCGTCCGTGAGAATGGAACTTTCCGAGTTCCAGCGGCGGCATCCTCCGGATTATTCACGGCGTCGAGCTCTTCGACCACGCCGTCCGGATAGTTGTCGATCACGACTTTCAATGGTCGGAGGACCGCCATGACGCGCGGCGATCGTTTGTTCAAATCCTCTCTGATGAAGTGTTCGAGCAACTGCATCTCCACGATGGCGTCTCGTTTGGCGACACCGATGTGGTCGCAAAAGGCACGAATAGCTTCCGGCGTCACACCTCGGCGACGAAGGCCCTTGAGGGTGGGAAGGCGAGGGTCATCCCAGCCGGCCACCAGTTTCTTAGAGACCAATTCGAGTAACTTGCGTTTGCTCATGACAGTGCTGGTGAGGTTGAGTCTCGCGAATTCGATCTGCTGGGGGCGATGCGCAGCCTCAGATTCCGCGACGACCCAATCGTACAACGGTCGATGATCCTCAAATTCAAGGGTGCACAGGGAATGGGTGATCCCTTCGATGGCATCAGAGAGCGGATGGGCAAAATCGTAGGAGGGATAGATGCACCATGCGGAGCCCGTCCGATAATGGGTGGCGTGTCGAATCCGATAGAGGATGGGATCGCGCAGATTGATGTTAGGCGAACCCATATCGATGGCGGCACGTAAGACGTGAGTACCATCAGCAAACTCTCCGGCTCGCATGCGCGCGAAGAGATCCAGGTTTTCTTCCACAGACCGACCTCGAAAGGGGCTGTTGCGACCAGGCTCTGTGAGTGTGCCGCGGTGCTCACGAATGTGGTCGGAAGAGAGGCTGTCGACATATGCCTTGCCTTTCTGAATCAAGACAATGGCGAATGTGTACAGTCGCTCGAAATAGTCCGAGGCATAGAACAGCTTCCCGTTCCAATCGAATCCCAGCCACCGGATGTCCTCCTGAATGGCCTGGACGTACTCGGGATCCTCGGTGGTTGGATTCGTATCGTCGAATCGCAGATGACAGACTCCCGCCGGTGTCTCGTTCGCAATTCCAAAATTCAGGACGATGGACTTGGCGTGCCCGATGTGGAGGTATCCGTTGGGTTCAGGGGGAAATCGCGTGACGACCCGGCCACCGTGTTTGCCAGACGCGCGATCGGCGGAGACGATGTCTCGAACAAAATTCGATGCGGTTGTGGACTCAGAAGCCATCAGGAAGTGTTCTGTCACGATCTACGTTCGGTCATGTGGACAGGCAAATTACACGAGGGAGTTCTACCATAGATTGGACAATGGGAGAAATGGGGAACCTTTAAGCGGACGGTTCGGTGGTGGCAGGGCAGCCGGCGGCATGACGCTAAAGTCCTTTTGCGCGATGAGATGGCCTTCCATGCGTAGCCGAAATTCGTATCGACCTGGTGCGGGAAAGATGAGTAGGGGAACATTGATTCCGAAGTCCGAAATCTGGAGCCGATCGCCGATGTCAATGTTCGGAAGAGTGGCACGGCAAACCAGTTGTTCGGAGTTGAGATAGATCAAGTCGATATCGAAATGATATGGGCCTTCCGCGTCGGTTAAGCAGAAGTAAAGCCCCATCTGCTGATGCTGAAAAGGAAATGAAGGGGCCTGTAGATGAGTAAAAATTCCGATCAAACTTTTCTTTTTCGTTAAGCTGTCTTCGATGACCTGGTCGCAGACGAGGAAGGCTTGCACGGTAGGTTTTGGAATGTTGGTCATGGCGCCACTTTAGTGATAAGGAATCTCGCCGGCCACACGAATCTTGTTGTTCCGTTGAAACGAAGCCACGCCCGCTGTATCTTAGCAGAACTATATGCCTGAACGACCACCACTTGAGCCGAATCGATATAGGGCATCGGGGTGTTTGGCTGCGAGAAGCGTTGATAGAGGCTGAACCGGATCACCCGAGGATGGCTGGCCCACCACGACTTTCGACGATGTCTCCAAAGAGCGTTCTTCCAGAGCCGATCCGACAGTAGTGGGGGGTGATTTCCACCTCCACTCCTCTATGCGAGTAAAACTTCCCGAACAAGAGAGCAACTTTGTGCTCCGATGTCATCGCTGCGCTGAGAACGATCCCACCGGACCGTAGATCCATCAAGCGAACCGATGGACCATCGACCGACGAAAGGCTCTGTCCGAGGTGAACCTCAACGGCAAATCGCCCTCTCTCATTCAGCGTGAGAGCATTACGGCGCAGGTGGGCGATGCGGGTACCGTGCGCGTCGTACAGGTCGAGGGTGATGAGAAATGGCGTGTGCTTATGGTTGGTCTCGATGACAACTTGCTCTTTTTCATGAATCGTCACGACGCCATTGGTGCTCCGGAAGATGTTGGATCCGATACACAGCTCGAGTCCTGGCCTGGTGAGAGCTCCACCCGTTGCGGCGTGACCCAATGGATCGGTCCTGCGAGACACCGCCGGTTCATCCATTCAACATCCTCGATCCTCAGTGGCCATTGGGTCGTCCGGAGTTGGGACAGCGCATAGGCAGCTTCATGTGTAAATTTTTTGAAAGCTATGCTTTCTGGTCGTTCCTGTCAAGACTCGCTGTGAGAGAGATAGACAAGTATTTTGGCCCCCTGCAAACGGCCCAACTGGAAATCACCGATGTGCGCTCATCCAGTGGGGTGGAGCTTCGTTGCAAACAGAAAACCGCGTATGCTACGGTCCAGCTTTCGGACAGTCACTGGATGGTCCCATCGTCTAGCCTGGCCTAGGACGGAGCCCTCTCAAGGCTTAAACACGGGTTCGAATCCCGTTGGGACCACCACACCGCACTTTGTGCGTACCGGAGGATATTTCGTAGAAGTATCCGAATCAACGTCGGATAGAAACCTATGAGGGTCTAGGGTAACACTGGTTGAGTCGCTAACGGTCGTGACGGGGGTGAATTATGAATCTGCTCACCTTTCGTTTTCGCCAGTCCTCTGCCGTAGACTTTATTGGAACCTCGAGTTGGCCAAACGAGGGTCCCTACGCGAATTCAAGGTCCATCCCAACATCACCATTTATGAGTCGGCGTTCGATCTCCTCAACCCGATTCAAGTACGACATGCTTTGTCCCTTGCAAAGGCCTTGGTGCTCGACAAGCGAGCCGAGGTCTTCTGGGGAAATACGTCGTTGACGATCGTGATCGTCCGGGATGTGTTGGAGTGCTATCAGCAATCAATGCAGGTCGACGACCATCACGCGCATTGTTGGTTCAAGGTCCGGCTCACATTTGACCTGACCGTGACACGGCTCGAGGTGGAGTCCGACGACTTGGCGAAGTCGTTCGTGTTTCCGTGCCGGCATGCAGCCACACATGCTTATGGGATTCACTATGAGCATCCAGGGACGATCTATGAGCAATTGGACTCGGCCTTGTGGCGTGCCGGCACACGGTGGTGTCCACGGCTCGCGGATCTCTCAGAA
>JAAUPT010000080.1 GCA_012032965.1 Nitrospira sp. | reverse complement strand
GGCCGCCATATGACTTACCGCCGTATCCGTTCCGACATACAGTGCGGCGTGGCTGAGAAGATACCCAAGCGCCGGTAACGTCACATGGCCCACAAGATTTACCGCGTCCGGCAGTCCTTGAACGACTTGCTCACAGTACCCCTGCTCAGCTGATCCCGCTCCCGTCACTACCACCGTGACCCCGTGATCAATCAACCACCGTCCAAGCGCTATCCACCCGGCTACGGTCCACGTCTTATACGCGAATTTGGGGACACGTGTAGCACCGCATATCGCTGCGCATCGAGCATGATCGGGAACAGGCGATGTATAGATGCTTCATCTCCCGGCGTCCAACTGACAACGGGGGTTCCAAGCGGCGTGATCTCTAACGGCACTAGTAACCGAAGATTCATGGACACGTATGGGTCTGTATATTATCGAACGGCACCCACTCGTGGAGCAGACGTCGTTTCCACCACGATTTATTGTCCGGCAACAGAGTCCCGAGTCGATATCGACCGGCTACCCACGCATGAAAAGTCGGCCGATCACCGGCTAACACCGATATTGCGACATCATAGCGGCGCCAGATCGCGCGGAGTAACTCGAGATGAGCCTCAGCCGATGGACGTTCGGGTATGGTCAATACCTGTCTGAGATCCGCATAGCCTAATACGACATCTTGAGTCCCTTCGAAGACCAACATGTCGATCATGAGATGAGGCCGCGCGGTCTTGAGCGAACGGATCACCGGCGTGGCCAAGAGCACGTCCCCAATTCGACGTGTACAAACAACTAATGCGCTGCTGATGTGTCTCTTCACCTTACAATCAACCCACAGCGGGCAATCGGAACCCTGCTAGAATTTCATCGGGAACGCGAGCATGTCGTGACCTTTGTCCGCACGGCTCGCCGGAATGCTACAAATTTCGCCCAGTAGAGCGCTGGTCATATCTTCGCCGAACAGGCTGACGTGGCAACGCGCCCTGCCAAGAATCAGACTGGGACAGCGTTGTCTCATGGCAGAATTCGCCAATCTGGCTCACAAGTTAGCCACAACTCGAACAACTGAGGAGGCAGTCGTCCGGCAACAAGACCGTGGTTTCTCGCAACTCGGGCTCGCAGCCAACTGGGCAACGACTCATGAAACGATGGCCAACCGTCATCCGAGACTGCTGAGCTCATCGAGCCCGATGGCGGCTCGAACCGTGCTCGACCGCAAAAGATCTTGCAGGCGTTCCTGATTGACCGGCAGCTGCATACGATCATGCTCGGGATGCCATAGATGGAACACCGTCGCAGCGAACCGTGCATTTTTATGCTTCACGCCGGCGTGGAGCAGTCGAATGACTAAGTCAGAATCCTCCAGACCCCATCCTTCATAGGACGCATCGAGCCCATTTACACGAACCAAGTCAGTTCGCCATACGGAGAGGTTACAGGTCTTGATCCCTCTCCAACGATCCGGCGACCATTTTCGAAACTGGCTATCCGGCAGCTTCAGCAGGGGAAGCACACGATTCACCTCTCGACGCGACCAGGATCTTGCCCACTCCATCCCACTCCACGCATGAATTGGGATTCGCTCACGCACCACACGAGCCGTCAACTCGTCCGATAACAACACACGATTTGATCCGAGGAAATACCCAGGTTCGGCCAATTGCTTATGAATCTTCACAAAATGGCGGGAGGGGACACAGTCCCCGTCTGTAAAGATCACGTAGTCGACACTCGTCGACGCAACCGCGCGATTACGGATCGCAGCAGCTCGAAATCCTCGGTCTTCGTGCCAGATATGGGTGACAGAAAACGGGGCGCGCCGAGCAAATTGACGCACCACCTCTGCCGTATCCTCCTTCGATCCATCATCCGCAACGACAAGCCCAAAATCTTGATCGCTTTGGCCACAATAGCCTTCCAGTACAACCGCCAGCGCATTGGGGCGATTGTATGTTGTCACGATCACTGCTGTTCTCATTTCGAAGGTTGGTTCTCACGCCTTTGCAGAGGGACCTGTTTGGGCAGCGGCCACATTTGCTGCTGCTCAAACCGCTTGGCATACCGATAGAACGTTCCCTCGAAATTCCCAAAGGCAATGACAAACCCAGCCCAGCCGTCCAGAAATCCAAGCTTCGCTACATAGTGCTTCAGAAACGACCAGAAACCGTGAAACAAAGCAATCCCCATCGACACCCGCTGATCCGCAAGTTTGACCGCGCCAAGAGATGAATACCGGTTGGCCTTTTTGACGACCTCTTCAAAGTCTCGGAACGGGATCTGCCAAATCGCATGCTCCAGTCGCCCGACCGGCTTAGCAGTCAACAACTCGTATCCTTCATGAACTGGAGATTCCGCATACTTCATGGCTCCTTTCTGAAACAACTGTGGCTGCCTAAAGTTCGGATACCAGCCGGAATGCTTGATCCACCGTCCCATGAAGTAATTCTTCCTTGGCACAAGATACGCATCGTGTGCCGGATTTCCGGCAAGGATCGCGAGGATTTCATCGCGGACCTCTGGTGTGCACTGTTCATCCGTATCAAGACTGAAAATCCATTCATGCGTACAGGCCTTGATGGCTTGGTTTCGCAGATGGCCGAATCCCTGGAATGGAATCTGGACGACTCGGGCTCCCAAGCCTTGTGCGATCAGCGCGGTTTCATCAGTGCTGGCAGAATCCGCCACAATGATTTCATCAGCCCACAGCACACTGTTAATGGTATCGGCGATCTTCTTCGCCTCGTTGTAAGCGATGATGTATGCTGAAAGTTTCATGTTCTCGTACCAGGATGTGGATTGGAGCCAGAATACATGAGGCCAGAAAGCCAGCAATAGAACAGTTTCTCCGTATGGTCATTGAGCATCGGTTGGAAGAGAGATCCAATTGCAATGGTAACCACCAGCCCTCTTGTGAGCAATCCGTACGACACGTCGCTATGAAGCAATGCTGATCGCCATTGCTGCACAAAAAGCCAAAGCAGAAGGCAGAGCCCAAGAACACCGACCTGTACCATGATCAAGAGGTATTGATTGTGCGGATGAGTCGGAGTAGGCAGGCCAGCTTGTTGAACTCGTGCAGCGTATGCTTCCCCAAATCCTCCAGTGCCAACACCCAACAGCGGATGATCCTGAATAATCTCCACGGTGTGATAGAAAAATTCAAGTCGTTCGGTTACCCCATCATACGTGACCACCTGAGGATTCCATATTGAAACACCAGTGACAACAAGGTCGATTCGATCACGGAACGAAACAGAAACATGATAGGCGGCTGAGAATGTCACACAGAGCGCGATACTCGCCGCGACCAAGCCCCGCCACCCGAAGAACATGTGGAGGACCACCATGGCAAGTCCGGCCAACACCACATACCCTGTCCTGCCCTGGACCATCAGCAGAACATTACTCGTAGCGAGAAGCGCCGCCACCCCCCATCCCCATCGCACCCATCTGTGTGAAGACTTCCACGCTAATACCCCAAACAATAGTACACCGAAAGCCATCAGTAAATTATGCGTGGTGTGCTTTTGAATATACATGGATTGGACCAGTCGCACGTAATGGGCGTTTTGACGATACCTGGAAGAAATCCCGAGGCCGACGCAAATGACAATAGCAACGTCACGATGAAGGATGCCGCAAGTGCCAGCAAAGCGCGATTTTGATCTCGGAGATCGACGACCAACGAAATCAACAATGGGATGAGCAGTAGAGTAGCGTATTTCTTTACCGAAAGTGCTCGATCTTCCAGATCTCCCCCACCCCAGAATGTTCCTATCAGTAGCCAACCAAACAACAGGAGCGCAGCCAACGCCACGGGATTCTCGGTCATCCGGCGAAGTCGTTCACGCCATCCGCCACTGACTGCCCAACAAAGCACGAGCACCCCAATAAGGATACTGTCTGCGACAACCCAAATGGGAATGGTGAAGCCGAGTGCAGTCGTTGTCCACCCGGCCACTCGTCTCGCCTCCGCCTGAAGACAATTGATCCGCCTAGGAGGCGAATCTGCGGCCAATCCGTTATCCACAGCTGTTCCCGTAGAGGACACGACGCACTAGTTTAATGTGACGCAATAGCAAGGAAGATCACGCTACGTTTTGACCGTCACTCGCGAAGGGTCGGGCACAGATGCAGTCCGCGCAGTTTTATCGCTTCTTGTAGCATGAGAAGTTCTCTTAGAGCGAGCGTGTTTTTACCTGCCGCTCCACCCTACCCACGAGTCCCCCCAAAACAAGAAACAGGAGCAACCATCCACCAAGAACAATGAGCTGCCATCCGTCTGATGCGTGATGATAGGAAACGGCCAACCCTCCACACGCGAGCATGACCCCATACTCGGCAAGTACAGTCCGTCGATGGGTCCATCCGCTCAATACTAACCGTTGATAATAATGTCCTCGGTGGGCTTCCCAGATCCTTTCGCGGCGGCTGACTCGCCAGAACAAGGTCACAGTCGCATCAAAAATGAATGGAGAGAACACAAGAACTGGAACCCATAAGTCGAATATCCTGTCCCGAACGCCAAGAAGCATCAATGTGCCGGCCAAGAAACCGAGTGTGATACTACCGGCATCTCCCATAAAAATACGCGCCGGTGGAAAGTTGTGGGAGAGAAATCCCAATGCCCCCATTGATACGAAAGAAGCAATGATGAACATGACCGGAAAGTGAGCCTGCCACCCAAAATATGCGAGAAATCCGAACCCAAAAAACGTCATTCCGCCTGCAAGCCCGTCCATGCCGTCCATAAAGTTATAGAGGTTCGCCATCCAGAGCAGGATTAGTACGCTCACCGGAATTGCGGCTATCCCCAGCAGGATAGTCGGTCCTCCCGGTATCGTAATAGAGGACAACGTTAACCCAACGCCGACGATGATAATCAACGCGGAAACGGCCTGCACACCTAATCGGAGGATGGCCGGAAGCCCGACACAGTCATCGAGGAAAGACACGACAAAGATGAGGAGCATCGAAACCACGATCCAGACACTCCCTGACATGACACCTTTTGGCAACACGGGTTTTAAAGGTTGGGCAATCGCCAAAATACTAGCAGCCAGAATGAGACTGATCACCACGCTGCCGATGACGGCCAACCCTCCAGTCTGTGGCGTCGGTGTAGAATGCAATGTTCGATCATTCGGATGAGCGAATATCGAAAGAAACGAATTCGGCGAACATAAGCTTCTGGTGATCCACCAGGCTGAAATAAGAGCTATCAGGGCCGGGAGTATGACCATCACGATTTGCATACCTAATGCCATTATCCGCTTAGACTGCTTTCAGCACCGAGCAAGCTCCTGTCAGACGCTTGTCACCCTACGATAGAATGCGATCAGGTCGGGAACCGTCTCCTTAAAAGAGCGTGTGGCCTGATATCCCAACTCCCGTGCAATCGCCGCAGCATTGAACCAGGCACCGTCGATGAGCTTTGTGAGACGTTCAGTCGTTAAGGGCATATGCCGCTTACTGAGCACTTGAAACACATCACCACACCGAGCGCCTCCCCTAAGCATCCAGAGTGGAACTCGCCACCTCACAGGCGCTTTTCCTAACCCCGCTCGCAACCAGTCATAGAGATCAGTGACGCAGTAGGGTTCGGCATCGGCGACAATGTATGCCGCATGACTAAAATTCGACGACTGGAGGCAACGCACGACCGCTTGCACGAAATTCTCGACATGCAAGAGGCTTCGCACAGCCCGAAGTCGAGGCAGTGCAGGAAACTGCCCATGGTCGATCGCTTCAATCATTCGATACAAGTTGCCTTTCTTAGTCGGACCATAAACCATTGGCAAACGAAGCGAGACAGCCGTGAGGTCATATCGTCCTGCATACTCCGAGACTAGTTGTTCCGCCTGCCATTTGGATTGCCCATAGGGAGTTTGCGGAGCTGGAGCCTGGGATTCATCGATACAACCGTCCATCGCTTCTCCGAACACCTTGACCGAACTGGCAAACACGACGTGCTTAGTCCCGGAGGAAACAGCAGCGTCCAGGATCTGTCTCGTGCCTTCGACATTGACAGTTTGGTAGTCGTGCTCTGAGCCAGAATCATCAATGGCATGTACTTTGGCTGCGAGATGCACAACCGCACTACACCCTGCTATTGCCTTCATAACCTGTTGCCTATCACCAATATCGCCTGAGACCATCTCAACCCCAGGCATAAATGATGACGGTCGACTACTACTATGTACCAGAGCCCGCACTTGAAATTCTTTACGGTACAGATGATTGAGAAGAGCCGACCCCAAGAAGCCCGTAGCGCCTGTAATCAACACCTTGCTCATACGTACCCATGGGACTGATTGACCACCGGCACCTTCAACATGTCATGATAGAGATCAATCACCTGTTTGGTAATGGTGGAAGTCGACCATTCTCCGACAACAAGCATCCGGCTTCGCTTTCCCATTAGTTCACGCAGATCGAAATCTGACAGTAGTTCATGAATAGCCGCAGCCAACGTGGTGGGATCTTTGGGTGGAACCAACAGTCCATTAAACCGATGGCGTACAATCTCTCGACAACCTGGAACATCCGTTGCGATCATGGCCCGCCCACAGGCTGCCGCTTCCAGCAACACCTTCGGAAAGCCTTCTCGATAGGACGGTAAGACCACGAGTGTGGCCGCTTCATAAACCGACGGCATGTCATCCCGATGGCCCCACCACTCGACAATCCCTTCCTTCACCCACTCAGTCAGACGCGACTCAGGAATGGCTGCCGGATTATGCTCATCTCGTCGACCGACGAGTATGAATCTGGCCTGAAGGCCTTGTTTCCTTAAATGCCGGGCAGCCTCGACAAACTCTCCGACGCCCTTGTCCCAGAGCATACGCGCTGAGAGCAGGACCGTGGGGCTACCTGATGGAGGCCGCGTGCTGGAAAATACTGTGACATCAACTCCCGATCCTGCGATGATCTTTGTCTGTGAAGCTTGCACGATACCTTCACCAACAAGCCGTTCCTGATCGTCATGGTTTTGGACCAAGACGGTCGATCTGTTTAAACTAAGCACCTGTTTCAACGCCGTCCTCACGCACCAGCGCAATAGCCAGTTTCGCTCCTCTATAAAGGCATACCCCAACCCAGCGAATGCATTGATGACTACCGGTACGCCGCTGAACCACGCTGCCAGAGACCCGTAAAGGATTGGTTTCATAGCGACGTGGTGCACCACCTGTGGTTTGATCTCCCGATAGAGCTGCACAAGCTCAGCGATGGAGTTCAACTCTTGAAACAGATTTCGGCTACGCCGCACCATCCCTAGCGGCACAAGCTGAAACCCCTCCCCCGTGATTCGTTCAC
>JAAUPT010000079.1 GCA_012032965.1 Nitrospira sp. | reverse complement strand
CCTCGTCACGGTAGTCTCCAACAACGAAAAGAGCGCAGCTTCCAATCTTCGCGACTCTCAACGATCGTGGTATCGGTCTATCGACGGTTGATTTAATTCGAAGCTTGTGCTTCAGCGCGCGCACGAGACACTGCCCAACCTTCTCCTATCAGCACGGGAATTGACCCTTGAGATCCAGAGTGCCTTGATCAGAGTCAATCGATCGAAGATACCCACCGAAGCTTCACAACCTCGTTTCTCCATCGCAGTCACGCCCACATCATTACCAAAACTGGCGCACGACTTGAACAATGCACTGACTTCTATCAACGGATTCACGGACATCCTACTTACCCGGTTGCCAGCTGAAGAAGCGACTCACCGTTGTGCGGAACAGATCAAGGATGCCTGTGATCGTGCCGCCATCTTGGTTCGAGACTTGGCGAGTGTTTCAGCAGACCCCGCGTAAGTCCATAAAACGTTCTCGCTCGACCTCTCGAGACCTCAAGAATGCGAGAAACTGAATTGACAGTCTAGGCCTCACTGACTAGGATACGTCGCGCTGCAGTCAGGAGGCTTGCATGTCAGATTCTCGATCACCCAACACTCAAGAGACAGTACCCTCGCCTAAAACTTCTCACCCTGCCAGCAATCAAGTCGAGGCCTTCTTCGAGAGCATCATCTTTGCGAGCCGATGGATTCAAGCCCCGCTCTATGCCGGTCTTATCGTGGCGGAGCTACTCTATGCGTACAAGTTTCTCCACGAACTCTGGGAAATGGTGACCCACATCAACAAGATGGAAGAAACCGTGTTCATGCTCGGTGTCTTGGGGCTGATCGATGTGACGATGGTCGCCAACTTGTTGACCATGGTCGTCATCGGGGGGTACGCAACTTTCGTCAGCAAACTAGATTTGGAGCACCATCAGACCGACCTGACTGGCTCACCACGTGGATCCCGGCACGATCAAGATCAAACTGGCCGCTTCTTTGATCGGCATTTCCAGTATTCACTTGCTCAAAGGGTTTGTGGATGTGGCCAATGAGAATCCGGAGCATCTAAAATGGAAGATCTTCATTCATATGACCTTCTTGGCTTCTGCTATTTTACTGGCTTGGACCGATAAGATCATGCAAAAGGACAAGAAACACTGAGCGAGGCAGACTCCCCCTCTTCCACCAACCTGACAAACAGTTCGTTACGAAAGCGTGGCGGTGTGGAGATCTGGGAGGTAGGTCAACGAGCGTGAGTGCCTGAACCACCTGCTCCTGCAGCAGCCTTGATGGCTTCGACAGTCAAAGGCTTTTCTAGATACCCACTGATCTCAAACGGCATGCGGATGGAGGCACCACCGCATGCAGACTCGTCTCTGAGCCCAAGAACTTGAAGTTGTGAGAAGCGCTCTTTGAGCTGTTGCACGCAGGTAAGCTCTGCTGCTGATCGAAACAACTCGATTTCCGCAACCAATAGATTCGGAGCCAGTTCACACCTCAGATTCTGTAGTTCCTTAGCCGCCTCAATACTGTGAACTTGATACCCGAGTCGCTCCAGCGTTCTCAGAAGGATCGCATGACTGACAGCTTCTTTCACGTACAGCAAGGCACAGAGAGAATTTGCTGGTGAACCACCGCCATCGACGTGAGCAAGTGAGAGATCAAACCAAAATGTGCTTCCCTTCCCGATCTCACTCTCGAACTCCATTGCACCGCCCATGAGCTCGACAAGTTGCTTGGCGAGTGCCAACCCCAGACCCATCCCGCCATATGTACGTCGATGGGACCCATCAGCTTGCACAAATGGCTGGAACAATCGATCGGCATCGGCCTTTTCAATCCCGATCCCCGTATCGCGCACGCTAAATCGGATAGGGTTGACATCTTTCCCTTGTTGCATCCCCGCTCTGCCCGTCGACTGAGAACAAGGGTGGACTTGCACACAGATCTCCCCGCGTTCCGTGAATTTCACAGCGTTGCTAAGGAGGACCGAGAGAAGGCGTCCGAGTCGAACCGGATCGCCATAGAATTTTGATGGAATCGTGCTCGCGATTTCATAACGGAGGCGGATGCCTTTCTCTCTGGCCCGTTCTCTGAATGGTTCGAGATTACTCTCGACAACCGTTTTGACCGCAAACTCTTCTCGACTGAGCGTGACCCGGCCTGATTCCAATTTAGAAAAGTCCAAAACATCGTTAATGATGTCCAGCAAAGCCGTGGCGGAGATTTTGATCGTTTCTGCGCAGTCTCGTTGTTCTGGTGTCAGGTCCATATCAAGCAACAGTTCATCCATGCCGACGATCCCGTTCATCGGAGTTCGAATCTCATGGCTGATGGTGGCAAGAAACTCTGACTTGAGCCGCGCACCCTCAAGAGCGGCATCTCGAGCCTGCACTAACTTGACCTGACTATCACGTAGGTCCTGCATGGCCTGGCCGGCTCGTAACATGTAACGGACCCGATGTCCTAGTAAGAGGCCATTGATCGGCTTGACGATAAAATCGGTTGCTCCAACATCATACGCCTGGGTAATCGACTGATAGTCCTCCAGTCCTGTCATGATCAGCACGGGCGTATGCCTGCCTTCCGGCAATCGCCGCAACTCGGCACAGGCCGTGAATCCGTCCATCTCTGGCATCATGATGTCCAGCAGCACCAGATCGGGATGATGCTGGATGAACGACTCCACACCAAGGCGCCCATTTTCAGCTTCCTCGACCGACCAGCCGGACTGTTCAAGTGCCTCACGAGCCAGAAGCCGGGCAACCGTATCGTCATCGACGATCAGAACCGTTGGGCGACGTTTCTTCGTCATGCGGCCGCTCTCCCTTTCGCCAGCTCTTCTTGAAGTGCGGCACAGGCCGCCTCGTAGTGCTGGTCGAACTGGTTCAAGACTTCTCCCGCTCGATCAAGCTCTTGACTGGCGCCTATCATTCCAACTCGCGACAGTCGGCCGCCAAGTCCAACGCCCCGAGTTGAGCGCTGCTCGATTTTAGACGGTGTGCGGACGCACGCAACTCAGCCGCGTCCTTCGAGACGACCGCCCGGCGTATCCGTTCGACCATCTCTCGTGACGTCTCAACATACTGAGAGACGATGCGGGCCAAGATGTCGGGATGACCGGGGCGTTGCAGTGCACGGATGGCAGCTAAAGCCGATTGATCAATGACAGTGGGCTCAACCATTGAGCCATTAAGTTTCCCTTCCCTCGTAGCCATGGCCGACTGATCACTACCTACTGGCTTCTCCGATGGCGTGGCCGATGCGCTATCTCCTTCGCGTTTCTCCCTGTCGTTCTTAGGAAGCCACCGGGTCAACACGTGTTCAAGTTGCGCCAGCGTAAAGGGTTTGGTGAGGTAATCATCCATGCCTGCAGCGAGACAGAGTTCTCGGTCTCCCTGCATGGCATGTGCGGTCAAGGCAACTATCGGGACTCTACGCCTGGGGCAATGCGCAGTGTTGTTCGCTGGTATTTCTGCATTCGCCTCACGTTCCCTGATCAACCGAGTCGCCGTCAATCCATCCATCTCCGGCATCTGACAATCCATAAACACCAGCGCGTACTCCGTTGTCTGAAGCGCGGCCACCGCTTCTCGCCCGTTTTCAGCTGTATCGATGTGACAATTGAGTGTCTCCAGCATGCCGCTGGCGACCTCACGATTCACGGGATTGTCTTCGACCAGCAGAATCTTCACCGCTGTTGAACCGGGTAGTCGATGGTCGGTGGGTTGAGATTCACCGACACTCCGAGTGGCCGGTGACGGTAAAGGTTTCTGAACCATGCCACATCGCCTGAAATACGCGGTAAACCTGAATCTGGCCCCCTCTCCAGGAGCGCTTTGGAGCTCAATATCTCCCCCCATCAGGATGACAAGTTGCTTCACGATCGCCAGTCCTAAACCTGTCCCACCATATTTTCGTGTCGTCGAGCCATCGGCTTGCGAGAAGGCCTCAAAAATGTTCGCCTGAGCATCGAGAGAGATGCCGATGCCAGTGTCTTTCACAGAGACCGACAATTCATACTGCTCCCCCTTCTGACGCTCAAGCATCACAGATACCTCAATCAGTCCCCGCTCTGTAAATTTGACCGCATTTCCAACCAGGTTCACGAGGATTTGCCTCAGGCGTGTTGGATCTCCGAGTAGGTAGAGAGGAATAGTGTCATCAATCTTCCAAGAAAGTTTCAGTTGCTTCTTTTCTGCGGCTGGCCCTGACAAATCGACCGCTTCTTGAATGGTTCGCCGCACCTCAAAAGGGGTTGTCTCGAGTTGTAACTTGCCCGCTTCGATCTTTGAGAAGTCCAAAATGTCGTTGATGATGGCGAGCAGGACTGTGCCGGAGCGATGGATAGATTCGGACAAATGACGTTCTTTATCGCCAAGAGAACAGCGGAGTAACAATTCCGCCAGCCCCAACACACCGTTCATCGGCGTCCGAATTTCGTGGCTCATATTGGCCAGGAATTGACTCTTCGCCCGACTGGCTGCTTCAGCGGCGTCCTTCGCTTGACGGAGAAGTTCTTCTGCCACTTTCCGATCGGTCACATCGATATGGATCCCCACGATGCGGGACGACGACTCCTCTTCATTTTTGATCATGGTCCCACGGGCAAGAATCCACCGGTAGGAACCGTCCTTATGGAGAAGACGGTGCTCAATTTCGAGTGCTGAGACTTGTCCACTCAGATATGCCTCGACAGCACCCAAGGAACGATCGTGATCTTCGGGGTGAACCCGGCTTTCCCACTCTTGAAACGTATTGTCGAGCTCGTAATCTTCATACCCCAATTGCCGCTTCCATTCAGGCGAAAGATAGACGCTGTTCGAGTTGAGATCCCAATCCCAAATTCCGATGTTGGTACTCTGAACCGTCGTCGTCAGACGCCCTTCGCTGGTTCGTAAGGCTTGTTCCACCTTTCGACGATCTGCAGCCTCTATGGCCAAGGCAACGGTATTGGCGATAGATGCCGCGAAATGCTGTTCCTCCAAGGTCCAGCGTCGCCTGGGTCCGATATGCTCATGACAGATCACTCCGATCATCTTGCCTTCAGAGCGAATCGGTACATCAAGCATGGAGGTAATGCCAAGCGGAGCTAGGTACGCTGTTGCAAATTCAGCTGTTCTCGAATCCATCTGAGCATCATCGGCTGCGACAATGCGTTCAGTAGCGAGCTCACCAAAGTATTTCGGGTAATCGGTGGCACTCAACGCCATACCTTGTGAATGCTCTCGAGTTACGAGCTGATACAGATCCGCACATTGGATGGCAGATCGATCACCGGTAAAAAACCAGATGCTGACTCGTTCCGTGTGGAGACATTCCGCGGCCACCCGCGTGACTGTTTGAAACGCATCTTGCAAGCTACCACTATAGATTTGTGGGCTCTTGGCCAACTCAGATAATCCCGATTGGATTCGCCGAAGGACACCCTCCGTCTGTTGGCGCTCTCGCTCGACCTGTTTCTCACGTGTGATATCTCTGAACACGAGCACGGCTCCGATGACGACCCCATACGAGATCATCGGGGTTACGACCAAGGAGATGGCCACGAGCTGCCCGTCTGCCGTCACCAGCAGACCGTCGTCCGTGCGATATGGCTCGCCGGAAGAAAGTGTCGGCAACGTGGCATCGATGATCAGGCAATCCTCTCGATATTCCTCCGGTCCCGGAGAGATCATCCGATAAGCCGGGCGGCCTACGAGCGCCTGTGCCGGCTCCCCGAACAACTGCTCTGCCTGATGGTTCATCATCTGAATCTTCCACTCCGCATCGACAACGCAGAGTCCATCTCCAAGAGCGTGCAAGACCGCCTGGAGCTTGTTTCGTTCCTGAGCCAGCTGTGTCTCGCTGGATTGCTTGAGTTGCGCATAGAGATTCCGCATTTCCTCTGAAGAGAAGGCAAGCGATCGTTCCAAGAGCGCATGCCCCTGATCGGCCTCTTGATAGCTCCGGCTGATTCTCTCCAGCAGCTCACCCCACACCTCCGGCGATGGAGGCGGATACTCCCCATCGAGGCTTAATCGCTTGAGTTGCCGTGCCAACAAGGAATGCATATGGCGTCACGCCGCCTCGCTCAGAGTCGTGAGCGTCATCGTTTGATTGTGAAGATCGCAAGTCCCCGCGGTGTACGGAGAAATTTCCCCGTACGAGTAGAACCCGATCTGCTGCGTCCCCTTGGGAAGCATATCCAGCGTCGCCTCTGTTTCCTCCTCCGTTCGTTCTCCCAAGACAAGTCGACGCCCGACGCAACTGATGGCGAGGGCGAGGGTGGGCGAGTCGCCGTCAGCCGATGGCCTTGTCGACGCCGCCGCCTCTGAGGCTCCTTGGACCAAGCGGTCGAAGTTCGCCTTCATTAATTGCGCAAAGGCTCCTTCTGGAATATCGCCGGCGAAGGTCAGTGATTGTTCACTTTCATCCACTGCGAGAATCGTCCGAACGAGGCTTTTGGAATCCGCTTGATTCGCACGCAATGCAAGAGGAAAGAGCAATCCTGTGGCCGGCAAGCCATCAGCGCGCTCCCCGAGATACTCCTTATACAGCTGAAGGGCAGGGCGACCATCGAGTTCAAAGAGAATGTTCCCTCTGGACTTAGTCACGCGCCGCTCGGGTCCGAAACGATCCCATCCGCCCTTCGATCCGTGCCCGATATGAATACGATCACCATAGAACCCAACCGCCGTCACAAAACCTGCTTGAGGTCGCCGGTCTTGCAGCACCCACGTACGACGAAATCGGTCCCCATCTCCGGCCAGCCCACCAGTGACCACAACTGAGGACGGGACCTTCGAATTCAAACCCCGCACCAGCTCGCTTCCGTTCACCTTAAGACCATCTGAGAGGACGAGGATGCCTTTCAATCTAGAGTCGTTCAGCTGTCGAGCGATGTCCTGCCCGGCGGTGAAGGAATCTTCCGCCGAGTGCACCGGTGCCTTCGCCATTCGGAGGTCCGTATGGTCAAATCGTACAATCGCAGCACTCACGCTCTCGTCAGAGATCTGTGTTCCTAAGATCTCGCCGGCAGTGGAGCACCCGAGGACGATCGATTCGCGGTAATCATCGAGCAATTCCTTGATAGGATCGTCCGAATCGAGAAAGCTGGCGGACCCAAATAACAACGCCAGCGTTCGGGGAGAGTCAATTCGTGGCCGGCTCTTGATGGACCAGAGTTTCTTGCGATCATAACCAAGCGTATGAACTTCCATCAGTTGTTCTCCTCTTAGTCTAAAACTAAACGGCGACCCGCCCCCGGGGCCGACACAACGGGCATGCAGCTCGGTGTGCCAAACACCGATATGCCATCAGTGCGGCGAGCCCAACCAGAGTCGTGCTACCCGATAAGCCAAACCATACGCGATAGCTCATCA
>JAAUPT010000078.1 GCA_012032965.1 Nitrospira sp. | reverse complement strand
CTCGACCGGGATGAACTCGAGCCGGGTGCTCAAGCGCGCGATCATGCGTCGCT
Source organism: Nitrospira sp. (assembly GCA_012032965.1). Lineage (GTDB taxonomy): Bacteria > Nitrospirota > Nitrospiria > Nitrospirales > Nitrospiraceae > Nitrospira_D. The sequence continues at coordinate 7,294 of JAAUPT010000078.1, read as the reverse complement.
CGGGCTGTGCATCGATGACCAGGAGGATTCGTGTCATATCCCGCACTTGTTGGTGATGACGTTGCAATTGTCGTTGCAGCACTCGCCGGGCGTACAGATCTCACCATCGAGCAGGCAACATTGCGAGGTGTCGACGACGCACTCGTCTGGCACGCAGACCAGCACTCCCTCGGGGAGCTGATACGGAGTCGCACAGCTCAGCTCAACCGAAGTCCTCGCCGTCGCAGTCTTCGCCCAGCTCCTTGATGCCGTTCCCGCACTCGGGGGCGGCCCGGTCTCGCTCGTGTCCGACTCACCGGAGTCCGTCGTGGTCGAGTCGGTCCCCGTGCTGGTGCTGGTGCTGGTGCTGGTGCTGGCGTATGTGACATCAGCACGCACAATCTTCCGTTCTAGTAACAATGCCTACACACATCATGGACGACGATCAACTAGTCGAATCGACACGTTTTTTTTAGGGCGGGGTTTGTCGCCGGCGCAAACACGGACGGTTTCGGGAACAAATGTCTGGAGGTGGCAAGAGTCATGGAGGGCACACCTCTTGACAAGTTCGGCGGGGTGTCTATCGCCACAGGCGTGGAAGTGAGGGGCAAGATGGTATTCTCGATCGCCGAATTGTGTACCACCATTCCACTACGAGAGGAGAAAGAGTGGAAGGACATCGTCAACAGTTATAGGAAGGAACACGAGACCATCCTTGTCAGGATTCTCGAATCCGACGTTCAGGACCTCGAGGTAAAAACGCTGCAACAGATGCTTGTGTCAAAGTTCCGCGCAGAGTCTCGGTCCGAAGTATGCCGCATCCTTCGGGGCCCCAGAGGATCCTTAACACGACAAGAACTACACGCCTACAAAAAAATCCAGGCGACCCTATGGGGTGAACCGCTGCGTCTGCTGGTGGGTTTCTTTCACATCTGTCACTGGATGGGGCTTTCGGATGCAGGTGGCCTTGGTTTCGCAGATGTCAATCGCGACATGTACAGAAAACGGATACAGAAAACACTTGCAACCTTCGACAAACGTCCGGTCATGTGGTTAGGTCCGCGACACTACGAGGAAGCCAGTAAGCGACTACCGGGACGACTGGCGCAAGTGCTACCGCTGGGAACCGACGTTGCTGAGAGCGAGTTCTTTGTCCCGTCTGATCAATTAGTGGGGGACGAGATCGACGCAACCAATCCCGACAAGAACCTGCGCCTGAGTGTGTTGAAACTGAAAGGCACGCTAATGGAAGAGCTTAGGGAGTTGTTCCTGGGCTACGCCAACAATGTTCCATTTATCCCAGAGAAGGTGTTTCGACCTAATTCGAACAAGAACCGCTTCTACCGTATCTCCTCCAATAAGAATGACAACAAACACACGCTGTTCTCAATGAGCGACGGTAACGTGAACCTTCAATCGACGGACACCCACAAAAACGAGGACGCAATCATGGAGAAATGGGGAAAGTACGTCCTGGACCCGTACAACGACCTACTCGATGAAATACGCGAAAGGGTACAACAGGAGAATCCTGATTCCCTTGTCAAGTTTGTTCCTTGTCGGATCAATCTTATCCAGACGGTCATCGAACGGGGTGGGAAAACATATGCAATGCACGATGATTTAGGCTACGAAAACCACTGCCCGGTACAAAGGAGAGACGCCGAAGATTCAGGGCTTCCCACGTTTGCGGCAACCATGCCGACGCCGTTCGAGGTTGTGATACCGACGCTTGTTTTTGTCGGCAAAGACGATGAGACTGACCCGTCAACCGACCCGCAGGCAGGACATTGCTGGTTGACGCACCACCTAAAGCACCGATTCCAGAGCGATGGAGGAGAAAAGGAACGGATAAAGAGTGCCCCCCTCGACAACGCCGATTCAAAGGTCAGAACAGACAATTGCTGTGCTCACTTCCAGCTCAACTGCCAGAAGCACTCAGAGCATATGGTCACAACGATCAGCCGACTGATGGTTGGTATTTGGCGTGCCATCCTGTCGCTGCGTTTCGTCATTGACCATGCCAGGTACCACGAGGAAGAGACCCTTCGCTGTTTTAACACGTACAATAGATCGGCAATTTCTGTGATGAAGGATTATGTGTCTGCAGATTGTCACACACACGTCAATGTCCTGACCAGTCCCGTAGTACGGTCAAAGGGCACCGCCGATTTTGACGTGGTGGGTGCAGGGTCATTAGCGGGACCGGGACAGGAAGGAGCGGATGGTGACGTGACCGGTGTCCAGCCGAAGAAGAAGGCCAGGACAATCCCGTTGTCCACCAGACGGGTTATAACAGCGGTCAACGATCTCGTCAAGGCCCCTCCAAGGTGGCAGAGATGCCTAGACCTTCCAGGCCCGTGCAAGGTTAAGGCGGCGCAGGGTACGTCGTACAACATTGTTCGTGGTGTCCGTGCGGTGAAGAAGTTTTTTGCCAGGGCAATGTACGTCGAACACAGGAGGGCGGTTGTTCAGAGCGACTTCAAGATGACAGATAGGAAGTTTGCACAACTGACGGAACAATTACTGGAAGGTGTCGTCCGAGAACGTTATTTTGAGGTAGATGGTGTGACACCAAAGACCACCGGGATAAAGTTCCTGCATCACAATTATATCCACGGGCAGATCTACGACGCAGAAACCATTCATGAGAATGAGGGAATCGAAGAATCACAACACATCACGGACATCTGTAACAGGAAACACGATCTACCTGGCGCTGTTGTGTTGAAGGACGAGAAGAAGAATGGTTTGTACTACATCAACAAGGTGTTTCAGGAGATGTTTCCGGAGGGTGTGACGGATGGGACGGACTGCAAAGCGATCAACCGGTTTGCGTCGTACGAAATGTCGGAAAACTTTCGCATCCCTATCGGGCCTAGGGGCGGGAACGGAACATTACAGTCGGCCTATGGGTGTGGCAAGGCTGGTGCTTCTGACTCGGCGGTGGTTGAGAAGGCCGACGGTACAGTTGACCTTGATGGTTACCCTCAGTTCAAGCATGGGACTAGGTTCAGGTCGGTCTTTGCACTTTTCGCGCCTGTCCGATGGTTTGACAGATCCTACGATACGCCCTACGGAAAGAACAAAGTCATTTTCTTTGGATATTACTTCTGGCACCAGTACCACTACACCACCCATTTTGAAGACTGCGGCGACTTCCAGGGTACACCACGAAAGAGGTACCATGAGCGAATGTATAACAAGGACGACAAGGCAACAATTTGGGCACGGCCGGGGGCGGACAATCCCTTTGTTGTTGTCCAACCGGTGTACGACCGCAGGAACCCTCCTCCGGACGTCATCCGAAACCACACTCCACGAACGTCCAAGATCTCTATCACTGGGCACGAGAGAGTTTCTGTTTCGGCCCCGGATATGGCGGAACTGGACCAGTATCAATACGAGGACATTGTCGAAAGTTGGCTGGATTCGGTTTTGGAAGATAACGGTTCCAATGTGGACGGAGTTGATGTTGTTGTACCGAAGGAACCTGTCAGGTATTGCAGTCTCACATGCGATGAATTCGTAGAACAGCTGGGCCGGATCGGTCTTTCAAACTTTGCTCGTTACGATCGCCGGCACAACGTCCGCCATGGTTCAGTCGGTTATCTCTTTGACAAGAAGTTTGGCCGTCTGGGTGAGGTGCTTCGGTCGAGGTACATTGAATCTCCTAACCGGTGCATGAACATGGTCACGCTCACAATGCTGTTGGGCAAGCTGAGTCACACCGATAGCGGATTCCATCGAGTATCGTACGACCACGACAGTCAGGCGGACCGCGATTATCTGATGGAGGCCCTGTTTCAGGCCACGGTGTTGCGCTGCGCTACGACCGCTGGCTACTATGTTCTATTCAATCGATGGATGAATCTGGACAACGTAACGACGGGAACCATGTCAGAAGCCGGCCTTTCGTATATGTGTCAGCCTATTACAGAAACTGACAAAGTGAGGCTCCCCAAAATGTCGGAGAGTGATGCTTTTGTCAACTTTCTCGCCTTTTGCTCCGAAGACGGTCTGACAGGATCAATGGCCATGTTCACAAAGGTACTCCACGATGCTGCATTGCTGGATGCAACGAATTCAACGGTTGAGAACTTCGGGACGTTCCTACGTGGCTACAAGAAAATGTTAAACGAGTTCTTTGATAATAGCACACTGCCCACGTCCCGTGATGTGTGGATTCGATCCCTTGAGTCAATGTTCAAGGAGTTGTGTGGTTCGGAGAAGGGGAAGCCTTATTTCATTGCAAGTCTTGTGGTTCTGGATGTAGAGGAGGTAATCGTCGACCCGTTCGGCAGCCCCGACAAGGTGTGGCTGGGCCATGGCGGTAAGCGTGGTATAGGTCTACTAGCAAATGCTGTTGATGGTGTTTTGAAAACTACGCCAGTATCGCACGACGGAGTTGACATCCGTAAAATGTCCAAAACAGCAAGAGACGAGTACCGCCACTGGAAGGCTTGTACGATGCTGTTGGAAGCCTTGGGACGGGCCGATGAAGAGATACTGCTGGCGATTGGTTTCGAGAGGCGGGGCGTGGACGGTGTTGTACACAACATGGTCAACAACAGCCCTGTGGACATCCGTCATATGGATCACTTGATCTGCAAAATGTCATACACAGAGTCGATGACTACGGGTTCCAGGCTTGTTAGCGTGTTCCCAGCTCTTTCACAGCCGTATGGTTGGCCGGTGAATGATGGTCTGGCTAGAGTGTATAACAACATTCCCTTTTTAACGGCAATCAGCGCACGAGTAACAGCCATTTTGGACGGATGCGGTAACCAGGGTGAACATCTGTTTGGGGTCATTCCTTTCTGTTTTACCTTCGAAGGTGAGGCAGAAAGGAAAGAACGGCTCAATGATGCAATTAATGAGATTCTAGGGCGCGCGGTCCAATTGCCACCTGGAGGGGTCAATGCCGAATTGAACACCGCTTCTGTATCGCACGTTGTGACGCAATTGACGGCCGACGAAATGGAATTAGATAGTGACGACTCAGAGGAGTCGACTGGAACCGGTGAGCTCTGTTATGAAGAGGGAGAAGACGACCAGGTCTATGACTACGGCGATGACAACGATGGTGACGATGGGGACAGTGAAGACAGCGGCGACATTGACAGGGACACAGACGGTTGTGATGACGGGGAACGCAGCCTGTCATCTGCTTCAGGTACTGACGGGAGCACCTCTTCCTGTGACTAGACTCCGTAAGAAGATTATAATCAATGTTGGACTAGTTAATGGGACAGATATTAAACCTACTGCACGGGGTGCAATAGAATCAGTGATTGTATCAGTGATTAGGTGACAGTCTTCTATCGCAATCATGGATATGAATTGGTTCAAGGTGTTTAAATTTTGGGACTTGGGTAGATCGGATTTTCCTGCAACGGCTGGTTACCGCTTACCGCTGTACTATGCTGCGGGCACGGTGGATAGAAGGACAGACCAGTACAAAATCGACAGTCGGTTTCTGTGTTGCGTCGGTTCACCCACCAATGGATGACTCTCCAATGGACAAGTAACAGGTGTACATAGAAGTGTGAAGGGTCAAAAACTTGGTGGATGTTCCCCACAAAAGTTGTCGACAGGATGTATGGCAGGACAGATGTTGCCCCTGAGGATGGGCTGGTTGGGTTCAGAATGAGGAAGACTCCAACTATCACGGCGGCGCTGATCAGCCGTGGAGAGTCCAATTCTCGTCGAAGAAGATTTCGAATCGTTTCCAAGTTACACTCAGAAATGGAGCCGTTGCGTGTAACTCAAAAAAAAGGGGGCAGAAACCGTGGCCGGTCTTGACCGGGGGTTGTAACAACTCAAACGAGAGATCGAGTGTCTTGGACGACACACTATTGTTCAATCCACTCTTTTCTTTTCTCACAATTTTCCCTTCTGTTGGAAAACACAACCACTCAAAAACAACAACATCAAACAACAACAACATCAAACAACAAGAACACAAAAAGGAAGGAAGACAGCACCTACCACAAAACAAGAGAGAACGAAGAGACCAAAAACAGGTAAGAATCGACACTATTGACAAATGGTAAGCCTTGACGACCCCCTTATCGTGGATTACAAAAATAGGTTGCTGTCGAAGGCAATCGAACTTGAGCTCGTTGACACCGTCGAGATCATCCGTCGCATGCCAGAGCTGCACGCACTCGATGGCGGTCCGTCCTCTCGGCAGCGTAATTCCCTCTCTTCGGCGCTCAACAAGACGCGAAAGCGGGTTAGAGCCTCGCTCCAGGTTGGTTCCGTGAATGAGACCGCCTCCCATGAGATTGACGAGGGGGATATCACACATCGGGTGGTGACGGTTACCCCACATGTCCCAGGGGAGACGCCGAATGTTGGCATGAAGCTGTTTCGGGTGGACAACGGGCATGGACACGGCCATACCCAGGACATGACAGTACGAGTGGTGGCGCCCGATCAATTTGACAGCCTGGAGGTCGCAGACGGTGGGCACTTGGTGACGGTTAATACGCGCCAGGAGGTCCGACGTCTCCAGCCTGCCAATCGCGGAGACGTGACGACACCCATTAGCCAACGTCTACGTCGAATGGAGATGCGATATGTGCAGTACCGGCTTCCTTTTCCAGTAACTGTTGACAATCCGGGGTTTCAAAAGTGCGAAGAGATGGATGATGGCCTGATTCGGGTGGAGTTGAGAGAGCCAGAGTTGAACATCACCAACCGACATCCTGTGTCTGACGATAGCACGGAACGTACAAGCAGACTCGGTGCCGAAACTCCGTCAACGGCTAACACTGCGGCAATCGGCGACGCCACCACACCGTCAATGTCTGCCACGCGGCGTCAAAACCAGCCTACACATTCAATCCTTCGAAATGACAACATGGGACAACATTCAGGACAGCGTCGTCGGAGCACTCCTGTTACATCCACGCAACAGTTGGAGGATGGGCGTGTCAGATCGCCACCACGACCTACGACTATCACTTTTGATCCAAGTCTGAATAACTCTAGCTCGACGGACAACTCGAGTGAGACGCCGACCGAAATTGCCACAAATCTGGTAAATACATTTGATGCGGCAGAAACACAACCGGCCAATGGAACTTCACCTGCGAATGGAACTTCAGCTTCGAATGGAACTTCACCTGCACCAGCGACTGCAACCGCCACCGGAGATGCCACCGTCACAGGACCCGCCACCGCCACCGGAGCTGCCACCGCCGGTCAAACTGCTGGTACCACGGAAACTGAACCTGCGGAGGGGAATCGTGTGACAATATTGGCAGAAAATCCCCAAGTCAGCCGCATCAATAACGGTGAGGGGGCA
>JAAUPT010000077.1 GCA_012032965.1 Nitrospira sp. | reverse complement strand
CTGAGACGGCAGCATGGATCAAATCATCGAGTGTGTCCCCAACTTTAGCGAAGGTCGGAATCGAGCGACGATTCAGGCGCTGATCGAGGCCGTCACTTCAACAGCGGGTGTCGCGCTGTTGGACCACTCGATGGACCCGGACCATCATCGGGCGGTGCTGACGTTCTGCGGAACCCCGGAGGCAATCGTCGAGGCCGCCTTTCGTGCCATTCGGATCGCGACTGATCTCATTGATCTACACAAACATTTCGGCGCACATCCTCGCGTGGGAGCAACCGACGTAGTGCCGTTTATTCCGATCCGAGGCACAACCATGCAGGACTGTGTCCAACTCGCCAGGCAACTAGGAGAAAAAGTTGGACGCGAGCTCGATATCCCCGTCTTCTTGTACGAGCGTGCGGCGGCTCATGCCGACCATGCCCCGCTGGAAACGATCAGACGAGGAGGACTTGAAGGTTTGGCCTTCCGCATGGATTCCGATCCAGATTGGACACCGGACTTCGGCCCCCCTCGTCTCCATCAGAGCGCGGGAGCGATCGCAATCGGTGCTCGGCCTGACCTTATCGCCTACAACGTGAACCTTTCCTCCAAGGATGTTGAGACTGCCCGGTCGATCGCTGCAAGTCATCCGACATTCAAATGGAGGATTGCTCCATCTGAAGGCGATCGGCGTTGAGTTAGCCAGCCGTGGCATGGTCCAAATTGCGATGAATTTGACCGATTACCAAGTCACTCCGATCCACACCGCATTTCAGGCCGTCAAGACTGAAGCAGCGACGCGTGGAATAGAGGTGGCTGGAAGTGAACTGATCGGCTTGGTGCCACATGGGGCATTGGACCAAGCTGCAGCTGCTTCCTTGAAGCTGGACCGATTCGATTCCAGCCAGATACTGGAAACACGAATAGCTGATGCAGTACTAAGAATGAACGAGACTGAACAAACCGTGTCGGACTTTCTCGCCGCAGTAGCGGAAGCCCAACCAACACCGGCCGGCGGCTGTGTCGCGGCACTCGTCGGTGCCTTGGCTGCGTCATTGGGAGTGATGGGCGCCCGCCTGAGCCAGCAATCGGACAGCGCCGGCCGCCTCCTCGAGTTGAGTCGGCAGCTCCATCGACTCGTTCAAGAAGATACAACCGCGTACAGCGGACTGAGCGATGCCTACAAAATCCCCAAACCTCACCCTGACCGGCCTCGCGCAGTCTCTATGGCGCTCCAACGGGCGACAGAGGTACCTTTGGAAATCGCAGAGGCGGCTTGCGAAGTGGGACGGTATCTTCATGCATTGCGCGAGAAGGTGAAGCCAGCTGTCCGTTCGGATCTCACCGTGGGCCTCACTATGGCCATTGCGGCGGCCCAGTCCGGTGTCTCTACAGCCAATACAAATATGGATTCATTGATAAATCATGAACTTATGAATACTTTGCAAGCTAGAATGGCAAAAGCCATCGCTAATCTTGATGAACTGAGGGGGTTATGCTAGACTCCGACGCCGAATTCGTGAAAACCATAAGCAGCAGGCTGACTTGGCCTGAGAAAGTCGAAAGTCAACCGAATGGAAATCAAGGTTTTTAACAACAACGTTGAAAAAGCCCTCAAGGTCGCTAAAAAGAAATTGGCAGGAGAGGGTCTGTTCCGCGAGCTAAAGCGACGTCGTTTCTATGAGAAGCCCAGTGTCAGGAAGAAGGCCAAACAGCGCGAAGCACAGAGACGTCGACAGAAGTGGCTCTCCAAGCGGAGACCTGAATAAACGTGTCCGTAGAGTTTTCGTAATCCCCTGGGTCCCATCACTCCTCTCGCTCTCATGCAACAAACCTGATGCGCCGGGATCAAGTCCACGAGGCTATCCGACTTGTCAGGCAAGAGGTGGGCCGGTGGCAAGAACCGGTCCTTGGAGTCGTCGCTAAGCAATCCCACCGAGATCCTTTTTTGATCCTCATCTCCTGTCTCCTGAGTCTTCGCACCAAAGACAAAACTACTAGGGAAGCCAGTGATAGGCTGTTCGCCATGGCGCGCAACCCGGCATCAATGCTGAAACTGCCTCTAAAAAGATCGAACAGGCGATTTACCCAGTCGGATTCTATCGAACGAAGGCCAAATCGATTCATCAAATCTGCCGTCGGCTGATAGACGAGTACGAAGGCACGGTACCGGACTCTATCGACAAGCTGGTGACCCTCCCGGGAGTTGGAAGAAAAACCGCAAATCTGGTTGTCACCGTTGGGTTTCAGAAGCCGGGCATCTGCGTCGACGTGCATGTCCATCGCATCAGTAACCGGTGGGGCTACATCAAAACGAAGACGCCGGAAGAATCGGAAAAAGCGCTCAGGCGGAAACTCCCCAAACAGTACTGGATCACCTATAACGATCTCCTCGTCCCCTATGGACAAAACCTTTGTCTCCCGGTTTCACCGTTGTGCAGCACATGCAAATTGGCACAATTGTGCGATCGAGCAGGGGTAAAGAAATCTCGTTAGTGGTGGGGAGCATGATGCAGGCGAGCGGTCAAATAAATAATTTCGTTTCCGCCTCAGCAGTCAGCGAAAGGATGGCCGGCAAACCAAGCACCTCATCCACATTCTTTTCGACCGCGTTCGCATCCACGCCCATATATTCCAATCCAGCGCTGCAGGCGATGAGCCGAAGCTTCCCAACATGCTTGGCATCCTGAAACATTTCTGAGATCTTCGGCACCTTCTTCTCTTTGAGCAGCCGAGCGACCTCCTCGGCCGAATCGGCATATTCCGGTGGAAAATCAATCTGATCGATCTTTCCTTCAGCGAGTTTTTGATCGTCCAGAATAACAAGACGACAATCACGTCTTTGCCCATGGCCGCGGCGTCATACCGAGTGTCGCAACTTGGTGGAGCTTATCGTACGTCGCGTTGTGGGCAAAAATCACGAACTTTGGTTTTGTCGACATAGTTACTTCTTCTGTGAACGGGCTTTCACGCTGTTCACATAGTCCAAAATAGCCGAATCAACTTCAGCGGCACTCATCGGACGATCATGTGTCTCACTTTCATCGACAAGATAGCGATCATGTTCCTTCTCTTGCCTGATCACGACAGCATTTTCAGGAGTAACATCGACCAGCATGAACCATTCCTTCGCCCCTTGTGAAATAACAACCTGTTTACCGGCTCCTTTTTGAGTTACCTCGATCTGAAGGTCGTCGCCAGCAGAAGCGGCGTTTACGACCAGGCCCGCAACTGAAACACACCAGACCACGAACGTCATCCTGAGCAGGAGCCATAACCCCACCGCATACGGCCGATCGAAGGTCATGTCGCAGCTCCATGCATGGTGATTATAGCGACCAGGCTCAACTGCGTAAACACGAGACTTTGCTCTCCACCGCCTTGAGGGGCGCGAAGGCCCATGCTAGGATGCCGCCCGATGGATTGGCTTCTTACCGCGGTTCAGCAGTACGTCTCAACCGAAACCCTCGTAACCCTGACGGTGCTCTCGGTTGTGTTCTTTGTCGGATCGTTGATTGCGATCCCTTTCATCCTCGTCCGACTTCCAACGGATTTCTTCGACACTCGTGTTCCGCGTCGCTGGCTGGAAGATCATCACCCGGTACTTCGGTTATTGGGCCACGTTGTGAAAAACGTGGTCGGAGCCATTTTTCTGTTCGCCGGTTTCTTGATGTTGTTTTTGCCTGGCCAGGGCATTCTCACGATGTTGATCGGTGTGACCATGCTGGATTTCCCCGGGAAGCGAAAATTGGAGGCGAGAATGATCGGCCAACCTGCTGTCCTGAACACCATCAACAATATGCGCCAGAAATTCAGGAAGCCGCCGCTTACGATTGCGCCCCAACCGTGAACCCGAACCCCACTGACTGTTCCCGATTGGCCGTCGAACATTTTGAAAAGCCGACTTCTTATTACTCATTCCGCCCAACGATAGTCACCATCTATGCCTGACTCAACGGACGCGAAGAAGATACTCTACCTGATCGACGGCAGCGCCTACATCTATCGCGCCTTTTTTGCCCTACCGGCGTTGAACAATTCAAAAGGTCTCCAGACCAACGCGGTCTACGGATTCATGACCACCCTGCTGAAAATTATCCGCGAGCACAGGCCGGACGGTCTTGCGGTAGCCTTCGACGAGAAAGGGCCGACACTCCGGCACGAAGCGTTCAAAGAATATAAGGCGCAGCGGCCGCCGATGCCGGACGGAATGAAAGCACAGATCCCTTACATTCATCGGGCCGTGGAGGCGTTGAACATTCCTGCCGTCAGGCAATCCGGATACGAAGCGGACGATCTGATCGGCACGTTGGCCAGGCAGGCAGAGCAAGCCGGGTACGACGTCGTGATCGTCACAGGCGACAAGGACATGCTGCAGTTACTGACCCCACACGTTCGCATCTACGATCCGGTTAAGGACAAGTGGTCCGGCGATGCAGAATGTGTGGCGAAGTTCGGGGTCCAACCCGCAGGCGTGGTCGAAGTCATGGGACTTATGGGAGATACCAGCGACAACATTCCTGGCGTGAAAGGCATTGGAGAAAAAACCGCGATAAAACTGATCGCGCAGTTCGGGACGATCGAAGAACTGCTACGCCGTCTCGACGAGGTCACCCCCGTCCGCATCAAGGTACTCCTCACCGAACAGGCAGAGAATGCTCGTCTTAGCCGGAAACTCGCGACGATCGACACCCAGAGTCCTGTGGAATTTCATCCTGACTCGTATCGGATCAAGCCGCCGCATGACGAGCAATTGACAGACCTACTCCGCGAGTTGGAATTCACCTCCCTTCTCAAGAGCCTTCAGTCATCGCCGAAGCAGCAGGAAATGCATGCTCAAGACATCACCGCCATCGAAGACGAAGCAACGGCGCAACGATTCGTCGAAAGTTTGCCGAAAAACCAGCCCCTCGGCCTGCACTGTTTGTTAGCCGGCCAACCAGGTGTCCATACCGACGTACTCGGCATGGCCGTCTCCACCGGTGAGCACGCAGCGTTCATTCCGATCGACGTGCACACATTCATGCGGCCGATCCTGCCTGTCCTGCACGACACGCAGAGGATCAAAGTCGTATCACGACCTTAAAGCCACCCTGCTGGCCTTCCATCGAATCGGTATTACTTTGGCTCCACCGTACGTGGACACGGTGATCGGGGACTACTTGCTCAATCCGAACCGCCGAGACCATAGCCTCGAAACGATCGCGTTGGAGCGGTTGGGCAAACGGCTGGGATCGGGATCGCATGAGAAGGCACAACCACGGTCCCTCTTCGAGGTCGACACTGGTTCACGAGAAGCTGCAGCGGAAGCTGCCACCGCCCTGGCCAAGCTCGAGCCGATCCTGAGAGACCAGCTGATGGAGCAAGGAAGCTCAAAACTCTTCATCGATGTTGAGATGCCGCTCGTCCCTGTCCTCGCCGAGATCGAACGAAATGGGTTTCTACTGGATATCACGGGACTCCACGAGCTGAGTAAGGAGCTCGAACGGGAACTCGATCGCATGATGGAAACTATCGCCCGGGCTGCGGGCGAAGAGTTCAACGTCAATTCACCAAAGCAGCTGGCTGTCGTCTTGTTCGACAAGCTTGGGTTGAAGCCACTGCGCAAGACCAAAACCGGTTATTCCACCGACGAAGACACTTTGACACAGCTCGCGACGCAACACGAGCTACCGGCCCAGATTCTGAACTACCGAAGCCTCAGTAAACTCAAATCGACTTACGTGGACGCCCTTCCCGAACTTGTCAGGCCGGAGACAAAACGACTCCACACCTCGCTGAACCAGACCGTCGCCTCCACCGGGCGACTCTCGTCCACCGATCCGAATCTTCAAAACATTCCCGTAAAGGGCGATTACGGCCTGCGTATTCGCGAAGCGTTTATCGTTCCCAAAGGCCATGAACTCCTCTGCGCCGACTACAGCCAGATCGAGCCGCGCATCCTGGCCCATCTCTCGCAAGATCCCCGTCTCCTGTCCGTGTTTACCAAGGGTGAAGACATCCACATGGCAACGGCCATGGAGATCTTCAGCCTGCCGTCCAGTCAGATCACGAGGGACATGCGCCGCGCCGCTAAAACCGTGGTCTTTGGAATCGTCTACGGCATCAGTCCGTTCGGCCTCTCGCAAAACCTGGGCGTACCTCAAACAGAAGCGAAAAAATACATCGACACCTTCTTCGAGCGATTCTCAGCTGTCCGGGCCCTCATGGATCGGAACATCGCTGAAGGTCGAGAGAAGGGCTACACCACGACCATCCTCGGCCGGCGCCGGCCTATTCCTGAGCTACAAAGTGGCGATCCGGCCCAACGAGGCTCCGGCGAACGTATAGCGGTTAACAGCCCCATCCAAGGCTCGGCAGCCGACTTGATTAAAGTCGCCATGATCAATGTCCATAAGAAACTCCACGAAGAACTGCCGCATGTGAAGATGATCCTCCAAGTCCACGACGAACTCATCTTTGAAGTGCCGGATCATGACCTGGAAGAGACGAAGCGGTTGGTGAAACAGGAGATGGAAAGCGTCGGGAAACAGTTGGGCATATCGGTGCCGCTTAAAGTTGACTTAGGCGTCGGCAAAAACTGGCGGGTGGCGCATCCGTAACTCTTAACCACTGCGAGGTAACACATGTTGACTATACGCATTTCGGTGGCGTGGATAATAGCAGCCCTCAGCCTTGGGGTCATAGCGCTTGTGTTTCTCATTGGCCAACCGTTCATGGCCAAGGCGCAAGAACCGAAACGGTTTCAGTACAGAATCGTCGAGGTGCTCCCTGACACCCAGAATATGCAAACCAGGTTGAACGAGTATGGTGCGAGCGGGTGGGAGTTGGTAGCAGTCCCGATGGGGAGCATGACCGAGCCGAGGCTGATCTTTAAGAAGTAATCAGCCTGGTTGGCTGAGAACCGATCGCTACTGACTCTTAATCAGCGGGCCGTAGGTTCGACCTTACGAAGCCACTAAGCTGCTAGAGCGATTACGACACTTTGGAAGGTTAGGGGATCGCTTCCCCCTTTAGCAAATCCCGTTGGGGACGCAATCTCATGATGCGTTCAAGCTCTCTCTCCTTGCTGACGGTCGAGAGGGCTATGACATGTCCTGCCCGATGTTTCAAATGCTAATGGTTAGAACACGCCTTATGTGCGCGAGTTTCACTAGCACCGGTCTGCCCCCCTCGTCTCGGTTTAGGCGGAGAAACCCTGCGCAAGGGTACCCCCCCCGTGGGTAGGTGTGACATGCGAAGGGAAATAGGTGTAGAAGGGGGAGCTGCAGAAGGGGTAGAAGTTGGTGTAGATTAGCTGCACCGAGTATCTTGCTAAAGGTTCCAAATCCGACTAACCGTGATGACGGGTACGGAATTATGAACCTACTAACCTTTCGTTTCCGCCAAATCTC
>JAAUPT010000076.1 GCA_012032965.1 Nitrospira sp. | reverse complement strand
GAGGCAAGCGGATCTTTCTCATGGCCCCCATCCATCATCATTTGAAATGAAAGGGTGGGAAGAGCCAAAGGTCGTCGTGCGCTTGTGGATTATCGCCATTCTACTCGCGCTGTTGAGTTTGAGTACACTCAAGCTAAGGTAATTGTGAATGGTAGGGACTGACACGATGCAGTTGGCTGGAACACGAGTCACGGTCGTTGGACTTGCGCGAAGCGGCATCGCCGCTTCGCGCCTACTGCAGGAAGTTGGGGCGCGTGTCACGGTGGCGGATCGGAAAGAGCGAGAGGAAGTGCTCCACCAGCTTGAGTCTTTGGACCGATCAACGGTCCAGTTTGCTCTCGGAAGCAGCTACGAATCAGCGCTCGATAGCGCTGACCTGGTCGTCATCAGTCCGGGCGTTCCGTATCGAATGGACGCTCTGGAACGTGCTCGTCAGCGCGGCGTCAAAGTTATCAGCGAGCTCGATCTTGCGTCGCGGTTTCTATCGGCCCCGATCCTAGCTCTCACGGGAACAAACGGGAAGAGCACGACAGTCACGCTCATAGGCAAGATGCTGGAGCAGAGTGGAAAACGAGCGTTCGTCGGCGGGAACCTCGGAACCGCGCTCAGTGAAGCGGCTATCCACACGCTGCAAGCCATGAAGCTGGGCCAGCCTTGCCCATACGATTTCTTGGTCGTGGAAGTGTCTAGCTTTCAGTTGGAAACAGTAGAACAGTTTCACCCGTGGGTCGCCGGGATCCTTAATATAACGGTTGATCATCAGGACCGCTACATATCTATTGATGAATATATCGACGCCAAAAATCGTATTTTCAAAAATCTCACTCCATCCGACTACGCTCTTTTCAATCTGGATGATCCTCGAGTGGCGTCGCTTCGCAAGGATGTGAAGGGGTGTGTGTTGGGCTTCACAAGGACGCACGCATTACCCGCCGATGTCGCCGGTGGAGCGTACCTCGATCAAGATCGCATCATGGTTAATATCGTGGGGGAGACTCATGAAATATGCCGTCGGAATGAGGTCACAATCATCGGCGATCACAATATTGACAATGCCATGGTCGCGACGACCTTTGCGCTGCTAAGCGGATGCCCAGTTGCGGCCATTCGACAGGTGTTGCTGGATTTCCCTGGGCTGGAGCATGCCTGTGAGGTGATCCGAGAACGACGAGGCGTCCGTTTTATCAACGATTCAAAGGGAACGAACGTTGATGCGACCTTGAAGGCACTGGAGAGTATTGACCGGCCAATTCTGCTCATCGCCGGTGGGCGCGACAAGGGGGGGGATTTTTCTAGATTGGCCTCCTTGATACGTCGGCGGGTGAAGCGGCTCATTCTGATCGGCGAAGCCGCCCCGCTGATCGCCAAGGCAATGGCAGGTTATCAGCCTGTTGAACGAGTCGGAACGTTGAAGGAAGCTGTCGAACTGGCAGCGTCCGCAGCGGAGAGAGGAGAGGTGGTGCTTCTCTCACCGGCCTGTGCGAGTTTCGACATGTTTGTTGATTATCAAGATCGGGGGCGTCAGTTTAAAGCCCTTGTGCAATCGTTGCCGTCATGACAGGCGCGACGAAAGAGGAGCATTGAAACCGCACGATGTCACGACGATCTGCAGGCACCTTGGCCTTGCCATGGTCTACCGAAAGACCGCGAACCCCAAAGCAAGTGGAGATGGATCAGATCCTCTTGTTTGTGACGATTACCTTGGCGCTAGTTGGCCTGGTGATGATGTTCAGCGCGAGTGCCGTGGTGGCCGGCAAGAAGTTCGACGATTCATGGTACTACCTCAAGCGTCAGCTGGTCTGGCTGACGTTCGGGTTGATACTCTTACACCTGGTATCCCGGATCGACTATATCTGGTGGAAACGCCTGTCTTTTCCACTTCTTGGTCTTATCGCCGTATCGCTGGTGATGGTATTGGTTCCATCTATTGGCGAAGCGAAGCATGGCGCCCGCCGTTGGTTACTGGTAGGACCCGTTTCGGTTCAACCGGCAGAGATGGCGAAGCTTGTCGCTGTCATCTATCTCGCGGCGTACCTTGCCCGAAAGGAAGACCGGCTCCAGCACTTTTTCACAGGCCTGCTTCCGCCACTGCTCATCATCGGGATCATCAGCGGCTTGGTACTGAAGGAACCAGATTTGGGCACCGTGGTGGTCTTGGGACTCGTTACAGGTGGTCTCCTGTTTGTTGGCGGGGCACGACCGTCTCACCTGTCGACCGTTGCTCTTTGTGCTATACCGATCGGCCTCGCCCTCATACTCACGTCCGATTACCGGCGTCCGCGTCTCATGGCATTTTGAATCCTGGGAGCGACACAGAGAACGCGGGACACCAAATTACACAATCGTTCTTGGCCTTCGGCAGTGGAGGTTTGTTCGGAGTTGGGTTGGGAGAAGGAAAGCAGAAACTGCTCTTTCTCCCCGAACCGCACACCGATTTTGTGTTGGCACTGGTCGGCGAAGAGCTGGGGTTTATCGGGACGAGCGTGATTATTTTTCTCTTTGCGGTCTTTGTCATTCGCGGATTTCAGATTTCCACGCGAGCGAGAACCCCATTTGGGCGCTACCTGGGGATCGGCGTCACGACGCTTATCGGCGTCCAGGCGCTGATCAATGCCTGTGTGGTGACGGGGTTGTTACCTACGAAAGGGCTCACATTGCCGTTTGTCAGTTATGGCGGGTCCTCCTTGGTGGTCAGCCTGACTGGTGTAGGGATGTTGCTCAGTATTTCGAGAGATCGGCAGGCAGGACGCGAGGAGGTGCGATATCGAAGCCGACGGGGTTGGCCGGGTCGACGATGACGATTGTCATTGCTGCGGGAGGTACCGGCGGGCATCTGTATCCGGCGATCGCGCTGGCTCGGGAATTTGTGCGGCGAGACCCCTCGTACGGATTCTTTTCGTGGGAACAGCGCGTGGCATCGAGTCTCGTGTTCTGGCGCACGAAGGCTTTGAGTTGGTGTTGATCACAGCCAAGCCAGTCATGGGAAAGGGATTATTGGACGTGCTAAGAGGCGTGCTGTCTGTGCCCATAGGACTCTGGCAGTCGTTGAAGATTCTGCAACAACGCCAAGCGAATCTCGTGATTGGGGTGGGAGGATATACGAGTCCGACCATGCTGGTGGCAGCCGCATTGAAAGGGGTTGCTCGAGTGATCCTGGAACCAAACGCCTATCCTGGTTTAGCCAACAAGGCGGTCGCGCCGTTGGCGCAGAGGATTTTTTTGGCATTTGAATCGGCTGGGACATCATTCGACAAGCAAAAGGTACGTGTGGTCGGGACGCCGATTCGACAAGAGTTCTTAGCCCAATCAAGCAAACACAGCGATTCGACCCAACCGAAAGGCCGGCACCTCCTGATATTTGGTGGGAGCCAGGGTGCCAAAGCTATCAATAGTACGGTGTTGGAGGGGTTGGCACTATTGAGCGAACGCCAGCCTGAGCTGACAATCACGCATCAGACCGGGGAAGCGGACCTTGAGCGGGTCACTGCGGCGTATCGCGCACGGAGTATACCAGCCAAGGTCGTTCCATTTCTCTATGACATGCCTGCCGTGCTTCGTACAGCCGATCTGGTTGTAGCTCGCGCCGGCGCGATGACGATAGCAGAGCTGACGGCCTGTGGAAAGGCTGCGCTCCTAATCCCATTACCGACAGCGATTTATGACCATCAGATGAAAAACGCACGGGCAATGGAGGCCGCGGGGGGAGCTATTGTTCTTCCACAGGCAGAATTGAGCGGAATGAAATTGGTCGAAATGATTGTCGCGATCCTCTCGAACCCAGCACGGTTGAGCGCGATGCAAAGTAAGAGTCTGGAGATGAGAAGAATCGATGCTGGTGAAGTGATCATCAACGAGTGTTATGCGCTCGATGGGAGTACCGCATGACATCGATCAAACTGATAAAACAGCCGGAGGCGAGCGCAATTGAAACGGGAAGTACGAGGCACAGAGTTCAAGCGCATGGCAACGCGTAGGTCCTATGACCCCTTTTCGTAAGACACAGCAGATTCATCTCGTCGGAATCGGCGGGGCAGGCATGAGCGGTATCGCGGAAGTTCTGCTCACGATGGGGTACAAAGTGACCGGTTCGGATCTTCATGCGTCTGAAACGACGAAGCGGCTCGAAGAGCTCGGTGGGAAGATTTTCGTCGGTCATCAGGAATCGAACGTGGGGGATGCGCAGGTGGTGGTCATTTCCTCTGCGGTGGCGGTAAACAATCCAGAAGTGGTGATCGCGAAAGCTCATCAGATTCCGGTTATCCCGCGGGCAGAGATGCTGGCCGAGCTGATGCGACTGAAATTCGGAGTCGCCATCGCCGGCGCTCATGGCAAGACCACCACGACCTCCATGGTCGCGAACGTCTTGGCGCAAGCCGGCCTGGATCCCACAATGGTGATCGGCGGCAAGGTCAACG
Organism: Nitrospira sp.; assembly: GCA_012032965.1. Classification (GTDB taxonomy): domain Bacteria; phylum Nitrospirota; class Nitrospiria; order Nitrospirales; family Nitrospiraceae; genus Nitrospira_D. The sequence goes on along the minus strand of JAAUPT010000076.1, from coordinate 2,974 downwards.
CCTTGGGTAGCCATGCACGGCTTGGGCGCGGCGATCTGCTTGTAGCGGAAGCGGACGAGAGCGATGGCTCGTTTCTCCGACTCTCTCCGACCATCGTGGCCGTGACGAATCTAGACCGTGAGCACCTTGATCACTATGGTTCAATGGAGCGAATCAACGAATGTTTCCTGGAATTCATCAATAAGATTCCATTTTACGGGTTGGCGGTCCTATGTGCTGATGACGAGCGCCTTCACGCGCTATTCCCGCATATCGTGAAGCGTTACCAAACCTATGGACTTCGAGAGTGTGAAGGAGTCGCCCTGGATTTCAAAGCGACCGATATCGCTCTCAAACAGTCAGAAGCCGAATTCTGCGCACATTTCCGCGGAAAGAATTTAGGTCCCTTCCGGCTGGCCGTACCAGGTATCCATAATGTTTCGAATGCGCTCGCTGCCATCGCCATCGGTGTCGAGCTTGAGGTTCCGGTCGACCTCATCCGGAGAGGGCTGGCGGCGTTTACTGGTGTAGAACGGCGTTTTCATCTGCGCGGCGAGACGGGTGGGGTCATGGTGGTGGACGATTATGGACACCATCCTACAGAGGTGAAAGCGACTCTTGCGGCTGCCAAACAGGGTTGGAATCGCCGAATAGTCGTTCTCTTTCAGCCCCATCGATACACCAGAACGCGGGATTGTATCGGAGATTTTGCCCATGCTTTTGATGATGCTGATGCTGTCTTCATGACGGAAGTCTATCCGGCCGGCGAACAGCCGATACCTGGTGTTTCGGGAGCCATTCTCGCTGAAACAGTCAGGTCCGCGGGTCACCCATCAGTGACCTTTATCGAACAAAAGGAAACGTTGCCCGATCAGGTCTTGCCTTTCCTGAAATCGGGCGATCTCGTGCTGACCATGGGGGCGGGTGATATTTGGAAAGCGGGAACCGGAATCCTTGCACGTCTTGAATCGACGTGACGGCTAAAGATGCGTCGTAGCTTGCAGCATGAGCCACAACCACGATCAACATCGAGAGCGCACAGACTGCAATTGGCAGTGGACGGCCTTCGGGGGACTGTTCGGTTTCATGCACCGCTTAAAGAATATACCTCGTTCCATATCGGCGGCCCTGCCGATGTGCTGGTTCAGCCGGCTGATGTCGAGGACGTCATCCGCCTTTCCAGACAGACCTCCGAGCAGCACGTGCCCATCTTTGTGTTGGGTGGCACCAACGTCCTTATTCGTGACAAAGGAATCCGCGGAGCGGTCGTCAGCTTGGCAAAGCTGCGGGCGATCAAAGAGGAGCCAGGGTCTGTGCTGTACGTCGAAGGAGGCGTCGGTATGCCAACGCTTATCGGCTATGCCATCCGCAGGTCGTTGGCCGGGCTGGAATGGGCTGCCGGGATTCCTGGGAGTGTGGCGGGGTGCGTGGTCATGAATGCAGGGACGAGACTTGGCGAAATGAAGAGTTCAGTGAAGGCAGTTCGTATTGTCTCGCCGAAGGGCACGGTGATTGACCGCCAAGCGGAGAGCATCAACTTCGCGTATCGCCGGTCGACATTACCACCGGGCATCGTAGTTGGGGTCTGGCTTCAACTCAAGCCTGGATTAAGGTCGGATATCGAAAAGGTTGTGAAAGACTATTTGCGCTATCGTCGGGATACTCAACCACTCAGCATGCCAAGCGCGGGTTGTGTTTTCAAGAATCCAAAGAACGATTCAGCCGGACGCGTCGTCGAGGCTGCCGGGCTCAAAGGAGTGGCGGTGGGCGATGCATGCGTCTCGACGAAGCATGCCAATTTCATCGTGAATCAGGGTCAGGCCAGTGCTCGCGATGTGCTGTCCCTCATCAGAAAAGTGCGCGCACAAGTCGCTCGGCAGACAGGGATCAAATTAGAATTGGAGTTGAAGCTAGTAGGACAGACCTAGCGAAAGGACGTGATGGTGCCGACTGGTCGAATCACAGATGCGCGAATCGGCGTGCTTATGGGAGGACGATCTTCGGAACGGGACATCTCTCTCAAGACAGGTCAGGCCGTGCACCAGGCGCTGATCCGTCTTGGGTATGATGCGGTGGCCATCGACGTCACTGATCGTTTACACCGAGATTTGGAAGGCCAACAAGTGGCCATCGCCTTTCTCTCGCTGCATGGACCTGGGGGGGAGGACGGAACGGTACAAGGGTTTCTCGAGACGATAGGGATCCCCTACACGGGCTCTGGCGTACGGGCGAGTGCCGTGGGAATGCATAAGGCAGTCACCAAAACACTGCTCGCTTCACATGGTATTCCGGTGGCAGCTGGAACGGTTGTACGGGAAGGGGACAGACCCTCGCTCGCAAGGATTCTTAAAGAGGCTCATCTCGACTTGCCGATTGTCGTCAAACCGGTGGCCCAGGGGTCTACCATCGGAGTCACGGTTGTGCGTCGTGCCGGGCAATGGAAGGAGGCGCGTGCCCTAGCCCATCGCTTTGATCCAGAAGCAATGGTGGAGAACTATATACCAGGACATGAAGCTGCCGTGTCACTTGTCGGATCGGCGGCAGAAGGGGTGAAAACGCTTCCGGCGATCGAAATCGTCGCACCGGAAGGTTTTTACGATTTTTCGGCGAAGTACCAAAGGGGCAAGACGCAGTATCTCTGTCCCGCTCCCTTTCCTCCCAAAGTGCTTCGGCAAGTCAGTGAATTGGCGCGTCAGACGTATGAGGTGTTGGGGTGTGAGGGGGCTGCCCGCGTAGATTTTCGAATCACTCCGAGGGGGCGGCCTTACGTGTTGGAGATCAATACTGTGCCAGGCATGACAGAAACGAGTCTCTTACCCATGGCGGCCGCTCAGGTCGGGATCGGGTATGACGCCTTAGTCGAACGAATTTTACAGTCGGCACTGGATCGCGCGGCTCGATCTGCTCCCGCTGTAAGACAGGAGTCAACATGAGGAGTTTCTTCTTGAAGAAACGTCAGGCCAAGCCTTTGGGACCCAGAAAGAATCAATGGAGA
>JAAUPT010000075.1 GCA_012032965.1 Nitrospira sp. | reverse complement strand
CTGGGTTGCTGGGCGGCCTCTGTGCAATTTTTGTCGTTCCTGGTGTTGCCGGAGTACAACTCGTCGGCATCGCCATAACGCTTGGCATTGCTATTGTGGGGGGCGTGATCGCCGGCCTGGTGATCAAGGCGACCGGCACGACCGAACAGGCCTATGAAGACTGCCATGAGTTTTCGCACGTTCCCGGCCCTGAGAGTGAACGGAAGGTTGAAGAGATTGCGCTGGGCGCCAAGGCCGATATCGAAGCGTTGCAGAAGGACTTGCTGGCTCGGGCTGCATCCAAAATGCGATCGGGAAAGGAAGAGCCAAGTCCGACTGCATAATCTGCGAGCTGAAGATTCCGAGGGGTGGACGGCGTGTAGATCAGGCACGGGATCGGTTGAGCGTCACTGCGCCTTTTGCTGCCAGGGACGCCCGTCCATGCGAGAGGCACGAGGAGGGCATCGGTTTCCCTTAGCTGGGTGCGACCTGCCGCACGTTGAGTGTCCCGCTCTTGATGTGAAGATCTCGCTGGGGAAAGGGAATCTCGATACCATGTTCCCTAAACGCCCGGCTGATCGCAAAGTACAAATCGCTACGCAGGACCCCGGGAACCGTCGCGAACTCTCTTGTCCACACTCGTAGTAGGAAGTTCAATGAACTGTCGCCGAATCCATCAAAGAGCACGGAAGGTTTCGGATCTTTGAGAACCCCCTGATGAGCCAGCGCCACCTCAAGGAGCACGCGGCGGACCTGATCGGGGTCTGAACCGTACGAAACCCCGACGGGAAAGTTGAACCGGACATTGCGATTCGTATAACTCCAATTGACGACCTTCGATGAGATGAAGTCGGCATTTGGGACGATGATCGCGATATTGTCGTTCGTCACAATCGTGGTCGCGCGCGGCGAGATATTGACGACATCGCCATGCACGCCGCCCACTTCGATGCGGTCTCCGACCTTGATCGGTCGCTCCAACAAGAGAATGATCCCGCTGACGAAGTTATTGGTGATGCTCTGCAGGCCGAATCCCACCCCGATGCCGAGCGCGCCGAAGAGAACCGTCAAAGTACTGAGGTTGATGCCGACTGCCTGTAGGATCATGATCAAGCCGATGGCCACTACGATATACCGAACGATGGCTCCTATGGCGTGTCTGACTCCCAGGTCGACTTGGCTTCGTAAGAGCAGCCGTTCGACGATCCACGTTTTTAGTTTGGCGGTGGCATAAAAGAGCGCCACGACCAAGATCATCAGATAGAGCAAGGTGCCGAGGGTGATGGTCGTGTCGCCGAGCGAATACAATGGAATTTGAGAGAATTGAATCAATGGTCGTAAGAGATCAGTCAACCAATCCATCGCTGCTCCTCCACTTCTGTGGGTGTCAATGATCGATGAACCAAATCAACGAAAAGAGTACGAGATGCTGCCCCGGAGTCAGTCCGATCGTACCGGGGCCGATGAAGTCCCCTGTGAAGAACCCTCCCTGCGTGCCGCGCGAGTCGTCGTAGCGGTGCTCCAGCCTGGCGAGTAGGGTGTGGGGATCGACGCGCCACTTGTATTCCAGCGTCGTGGTCACGGCTGCGATGAATTGTTCGGAGCCGGTGATCCTCGCATTGCGATCCCAATAACACTCCGGACGGAGCGCCACGCTCCAGGGGCCACTGACGTTCCAGTGCGCATAGAGCGCTGCCGCTGTCCAGAAGGTCCGAGGATGGCCCGGAAGCTCGGCGGCGTTTTCGGTGCCGACATCGTACGCCGCAGCAAAGGTGAACGGTCCGTCTTTCCATTCGATGATGCTGTCTGAGAAAAATCGCCAGAACTCGAGAGCCGTGTTTGACTGGTCCGGGCCATAGTACAGGTTCTCCGTCAGGGTCAGACGGGTAGTGGGCTTCCAGACGACTTGCGTCCCGTAACTTGGCTGATTGTTGATATGGGACAGATAATTATACCCGTTGATGATGTAGAAGCCGACCTGTGTCGCCTCGTTGATCGGATACGTCGCGGCGAGTCCGAAGACGAAATACGGCGCGTTGTCGGCCATATAACTCCGGGTGTAGTTGAGGTTGTATCTCGAATAAATGGATTGATAGCCGATGTAGCTATTAAAGAGTCCCGCCGTGACGGTCAGTCCGTTTCCAACCGGGGCCAGATACGACACGTTCGCGCGTGAAAAATGTTTCCACTGCCGCGCGTAGTCCACTGGTTTGTCGCGGCCGGAGATCGAAGGTGGCACGAGCCCCTCCGTGTCGTTGCCTTCTTGCAGGCCGAACTCGAGACCCCAGCGGGATTGCACGGACACATCTTTTCTGACGTACCCAACCGCCATGTTGAGAGCCGGTTCATTGACGCCGGGGGTTGTGGTTTTGGACCGCCACAGATTGTTCTCCGGGAAGTTGAAATCGACCGCATAACTCAGATCGATCGATCCTCCATAGTGCCAGTCGCTAGTGTCTGAGTGAGACTCAGCGGCGAAGCCTAATACGGGAACGGCCCATATCAGCGACGCCAAAGTAATGACCTGGAAAGTCCCGGTTCTCATAGGCACAGGATTAGCCTGATCGTTACCGGCGTCCCTCCGCCCTTACACAGCGTCATCGCTGAGACGATCATGCGTCCGTCGTTCATACGTGCTGGAACGGCCAGAAGACCGGAATCAAGAGCGTCGCTAACAACCAGAACAGGATATTCAAAGGAGTGCCGATGCGGAGAAAATCTGCAAACGTGTATTGTCCTGGTCCGTAGATCAAGGTGTTCGTTTGGTAGCCGACGGGAGTCATGAAACTGGCCGAGGCCGCGAACGCGATGGCCATGAGGAAAGGGCGGGGATCCACGTCCAGCGACTGGGCGGCAGCGATTGCGATGGGCGTGAGGAGTGCGGCGGTGGCATTATTCGACATGGTCTCCGTGAGCAGCGAGGTCACAAGGTAAAACGCCGACACGAGTGCGACTGGGCCCAACACCCCGACTGTTGCGATCATCCAGTTTGACAGCAGCAGGGCCGCCCCGGTCTTTTCCAAAGCGACTCCCAACGTCAGCACCCCTGCGAGCAAAAATATGATCTTCCATTCGACCGCCTGGTAGGCTTCTTCCATGGTCAGACAGCCGGTCAGTATGAGCAGCGCACAGCCGGTGATGGCGCTGATGACGAGCGGAACCAAGTTGAGTGCCGCCGTTCCCACGACGCCGGCGACGATCGTCAACGCGATCAGGAGCTTGTCCGTTCGAAAGGTGGGCAGTCCTGCATCCGACATCATGACAAAGGCCGGGCTATTTCTCAGCCGTTCGAAAGAATCCTCTCGAACTTTGAGCAGCAGCATATCGCCCCCGCGAAGGATTCGCGTGTTCAGATGATCATGGAGGATCTCTGCATTATGGCGGATGGCCAAGACGGTGGCACCGAAGTTGTCTTTAAATCTGATGCCCTTCACGGTTCTGCCGTCGAGCACTGAATAGGGAGCCACGACGGCCTCCATCAGCCGGGTGTCGTCGGATTCGAAATCCTTATCGTGCCACTGCATCTCGGATTTCAGTGCGATCCCCTCCCGTTCCTGCAGGCGCTTGATCTGTTCGGCGTTGCACCGGACGAGCAGGATGTCATCGGCTTGCAACACCGTGTGGGGGCCAGGAAACTGGAATCGACCAGCATGGCGCCGGAGTTCCAGAATCTCGAGGTCGATATCCTCTCCAAGCGGAGAATCTGCGATCGTGGTGCCGATGGATTTGGCCTCAGGGAGCAGGACGATCTCCGTTAGATAATCACCCATACCGAAGCGTTGCGTCAGGTCGTCCTCCACTTGTCGGTCCGGGATCAGCCGCAAGCCGACCGCCATCATGTACACCGTACCTGCGGCGAAGAAGACCAGCCCGAGTTGCGTCATTTCGAACATCCCGAGCCCTGGCTGCCCGTACCGTTCGGCGATGGAGCTGACCAGGATATTGGTAGAGCTCCCGATCAGCGTACAGACGCCTCCGAACATGGAAGCGAAGGACAGCGGCATGAGGAGTTTGGAGGGGCTTACGCGCATTTCCCGCGCGGTACTCATCACGATCGGCAGGAGCATTGCAACAGCGGCGGTATTGTTGATGAAAGCGGAGATGGTTCCCACGCAGATCATCATCGTGAGAATCGCGATCCCCGAGCCATGCCGGCTAAGTCTGCGTAGGCCGGCTCCGAGAAGATTCACGGCGCCGCTCTTAAACAGCCCGGCGCTCAGCACCAACATCGCGCCGACCGTGACCGTCGCCGTATTGCTGAATCCGGAAAGGCCTTCCTCCGGCGTGATGATCCTGCTGAGCAGCAGGATTGCGACAATGATCAGTGCCACAAGGTCAACGGAGATCTTCTCGGTGATGAACAGGATCACCGCCACCAACACGACGATGAGCACTAAGACCATCTCAACGGTCATAGGAAGTTCCTCGAATGGTGTGGTGCGTGGCCCGTGCGATTGACGGGACGTGGGTTCCAGGAGGAACCAATGATGCCGCGTCCCTCATCGACTGCCCGTGCCGCTCTTCTGAGTTCCCGTCGGCCGGCGACCCGGGTGTGACGGTTGCGATGAACTGCTCGGAACGTCCGATGTGATAGTGGTAGATCGATCCGGTCCATATGTTGCGTATGGCCTTCGGAAGACCGCTTGACGCGAACTCGATTTCCATAACTGGACTCGGCAATCCGGTGTGCGGGGTAGGTGTATGTGAGATCAAGCCGTGGAGCCTTTCGTCGCTTCAACGAGTTTGACCTTGATTTCTGGCGTTTCCACGAGATGGAAGGTTGAGGAGGCTAGCATGACGCGTCCCTTGGTTTCTTCGATCTCAACCAGTATACGCGTAAACAGGAGGTCTTTGGTGATGCGCCGTTTCTTGTAGTCCACAACATAGCGCAGTGTAAATTCCATCCAGTTGTCGTTGGCCGACAAGAAGACTCGCGGGTCCAGTTCAGCAGGGTCCACCCGGTATTGTTGAATCAACCCCGCCCAGCTGCTTTTCGCTTGTGCAGAATACTCTCCGGTCTGCTCGACCAACACCAGCTGAAAATCGATCGCGCCAGGCTATGGTCGCTGCCGTACTTCACCGGTATCCTAATCTCATCCCAGAGAAACGGGAAGTCTCCAGAATAATTGAAGACCGGTTCTTTGAATACGAAACTGTTCGCAATCTTCACGATGCGGCCGTTGTACAAGTCGGCATCCACCCACTGGCCGATCTCCATCATCGTCGTCCTCAGCATGCCGATATCGATCACATCTCCTTTGATGCCGCCTAATTGAACACGGTCTCCAGTGTTGTAGAAATTCCCAAATGAGATGGCGACCCAGCCGGCGAGGCTGGCGATGACTTCCTGGAGTGCGAAGGCAATCCCGGCACCGGCCACTCCGAATGCGACCGCCATTTTGCCGAGGCGGTCGCTAAAGACCAGCGAGATGATAACGATACCCGTGAAATAGCCAAGAAAGGTGACCAGTTTTTTGGCGCGATAGAGGTTGCCGGGTTCCTGAACATAGCGATTGAGGACGCTTCTGAGGATTCGCACCAGTGCGAGGATGATGAGGACCGCAGCCGTTGTGGAGACCAGCTTGCCGACTGTGGGATCAAACAACCAGCTTTCAATGAACTGTTGAAACGGAGCAGTCATGGGCCGGTCTCTCTGTTTGAGAGGTTACCATTTCCCGGTCGGTTCATCCATTTGTCGAGAGCGGTAGGACGAAGGCTTGGAGCTTGAGAAGTGTTCGGCAAATATTGGTCGGGAACCGCGATCTTCTTGCCGTCGCGCAGTTGGGTGTAGTGGGGCGACATGATCTCGACCCCAGCCTCATTGAACTGGTCCTGGATATGTTGGTGGAGTTCCGAGTAGATGGCGGCCATCTTATTCGGAGCGCCGGTATAGGCGTTGATCTCATATCTCACATAGAAATCATCCAGGCTGGTTTGCAAGACGAAGGGCTCCGGTGTTTCCAGAATATGCGTTGTCTGCTTGGCCGCCGCAATGAGCAGCTCATGGACCTTCTGCCACGGGGCGTCATAGCCGATGGTCAGGCTTGTATGGAGAATGAGCGGCGGTGGCATCATGGCTGACGAACTGTAGTTGATGATATGCGAACTGAGGACGAGGGCGTTGGGAATCGTGACGTCGACGTTCTTGATGGTTCTGATCCTCGTGACGAGGAGCGTTTTTCCGTGATGTCCCCGACCGTATCGGCAATTTTGACTCGATCTCCGACGCTGAATGGGCGCATGTAGGTCAGAACCACTCCGGCGACGATATTGCTGAACGATCCGGCCGCGCCCAACGACACGAGCACTCCAAGAAATACCGAGATGCCTCGAAACGCCTCTGAATGGGATCCTGGGATATAAGGGAAAATAGCGACCGCGGCTAAGACGAGAACGAAGAATCGCACGATCTTGTAGGTCGGAGTCGCCCACTCGCGATGAAAGCCCTGGAAGGTGATGGCCCCTCGCACAATTCCATTGAAGAACATGTGGATGAGCTTGATGACGTAGTTGGTGACGACGATGATGATGGCAATGGCGATGACATCGGGCAGCGAGGCGATGAACTCCCGAACGATCATGTTGATTGGCTCAATCATATGGTTCAACAGTTCGACGGAGAGTTTGCGGGTGGCAGGAAAGAATCCAAGAATGGACGTGACGTAAAGGTAGGTGAGGGAGACGTAGGCTACCAATCGAAGGGCCCGTAACAGCACCAGCACGCTGTCCGAGATTTGCGCACCGGACAGCATTTCTACTTGCTGGATCTTGAATGAGTACGTCGTCGTGTAGCCCCAGGCAGAAACCTTGTCAAGCATGCTGGGAAAGAGCTTGCGGAATGCCTTTACGAAGCCCAGGAACAAGCCTGTGGCAATCAGCGCGAGGAGAAGGCCGATAGCCAGATCACCCCAAGTGCCCAGTAAGGGCTGAATTTGTTCAAACGGTACGGCCAGTGCCACCAGAAACTGCTGCTCAAACACGTATGTTTGGGGAAAGAGGTTCAAGACGAAATGAAAGTACCAATACAGGCCGAGACAGGAGAGGACACCACGAAGGGCTTTGCTGCAGAACACAAGGACATTGCTGAGTTGGTCCGCCGCGATCAGTTCCAATCCGCGAAGCGACACAGCGCGCAGTTGTGTCTCACTCCAAGCATCGAGCGCTTCGTAGAGTCGAGGGAAAAGGACATGGAAGGCCACGGCGAAGAAGATCAACAAGGCGGTGGCGACGCCGGCCCACAGCAGATCCCGCATGGTGATTGGATGCGCCGATTGATGTGAGGGTTGGATGGAGAGAGAAGCCCGGAGGGCTTCCCGTATCGTTTCCGTCTGCTCTTCAGCTAAGAGGTGTCGCGTTTTTCCAGCCGCCTTGGCCTCATTGTCGGTCACGACGAACAGAACTTCTTCTGACGTCAGCACATAGGCCGTCTGCTCATGGTCTTCGACTCTGAGGCTATCGAT
>JAAUPT010000074.1 GCA_012032965.1 Nitrospira sp. | reverse complement strand
ATCAGCTGTCGTGAGGAACAAGGGAACGACGACGTGCTCCTTGCTCCAACGTTTGTGAAGGCTGTCGTACTGTTTCAAGACCGAGAGATCATAGGAGGACAATATCAACAGAACGTTGAGGTTGGAGAGACCAGGCAGAAATTCTCCACGGACAGCACTGCCATATAGAATGATGCTTTCTATCTCATTTCCATAGACTTTTACGACATTCTTCACATATGACTTTAAGAGTTTCTGCGTGTCTTCCAACAAACCGTCGATGCTCCAGTCAGTCGGCGACATAGCGCTACCGAACCCCTCCCGCTGCCATGTCGCGAGCCGAAGGATCGGGCAGGAATCCAGCCGCCATGAGGCGGTCCATCATGCCGAATGGAGGATCCTTGCGAAGTCCGGCTGTCGTTGATAAGACACGGTATCGAAGTCGTGCATTGCGGTCCAATGTGCTGAAGACACGGTCACGGAGAAACGCAACAACCGGATTTGCCGTATTCCAAAACAACACCTGTTCGTCGGCCAACTTCTGCAGCATCGTCACCTGAGGCCGACGTGCGGTTTCATAGGTCCTGAGTGTTGTGGCGGAATACTCGTTCGTCGCCAAACACTCGGGCAAGAGATCCGCCAGCGTCATCGCATCGACCATCGCCTGCATGCGGCCCTGCGAGGCATGAGGATTCATGGCATGCGCGGCATCCCCGATCAGCACCGCCCCGTCGGCCACCCACGTCGGCGTGCGAACCCGCCCGGTCGGCATAAAGGCGGTTTGCTTCCAGTCTGTCAGCGTACGGAACATTGGCTCACTGGACGGATCGATCTTGGTCCAGGCTTCCTGGAGAGCTGGAAGACCCTGCGCCTTCACGCTGTCATACGAACCGGCTCTGATCATGTAAAAGGCGTACACTTTGTTTCCAGTGGCGGGAAACATCCCGAGGATCGTCCGCTTCCCGACAAAATACTTGGCGTCATCCATGGGAAGCGCTGCGTCTAACATGGCAATCAAGTATCCCTGCGGATAGAGATGCAGCTCGGCTGGAATCTGCAAGGCTTCGCGAACTTTTGAAAATGCCCCATGGCGCCGACGACCACCTTGGCCTGTATGGAGAACTGAGCTTCGCCCTGCCTGGCGGTCAATCCGACAACTCGATCTTTCTCACGCAGCAATCCTGTAAACGTCGACCGATACCGCAGTGAGACAGACGGCTCGCGTTCGATCGCGTCGAGAATGGCATGATGCGCCACATTGGGAAGCGTAACCACCGCACGGTTATAGGGTGGCGGAAGATCTCCATAGTCCACGGTGCACAACCGCTTGCCGCCGACGCGGCAGAAATGAAACTTCTGCACCGTACGGGTCGATTCACTGGGCAATTTACTCAACAGTCCCAGCTGATCGAGAACCTGCTGCCCGTTCGGCTGCAAAATCTCGCCGCGCAATCCCTGCGGAGGTCCAGGCGCCTGTTCGAGGACAATAGTTTTAATCCCCCTTCTGGGCCAAGGCGAGAGCCAGGACAGCCCCACCTCCACCGGCGCCAACGACCACAATGTCTGTTTCCTCAACCATCGCCGATCTCGCTATCTCCACTCCTGGAATCGTTCTTGGTCTTTCCACAGCAAGAGAAACTTCTCACGAGCTTTGACTGTCATCGCATGGTCTCTGATGATATCCAACCGCTCATCATTGTAGCGGTTTCCACTGGTCGTCTGATTCATCGAACCATTGGTATTCACCTCGTCGTCAATGACGGCCTGCTTGAGATGCATAAGCCCGTCATGCCGATTGATCTTAATGGGGATCCCGGCTTCACGTAGCACCGAGAGCGCTCTCTGCTGTCTCGGATCATTCAGCCGTTCTCGGTCCGTCAGGACCCGTACATCCACCCCACGTTTTTTCGCCCCGACCAGGGCTTTCACCGAAAGAGGGGACGTCAATCCGTAGACCGCAACAAAGATATATCTCTCGGCACGATCATACGTCTGCACGAGATGTTCAAGCGGTCGATCATCCGGGCCATACCACACTTCCACCGCTGCGATCGTAGGTCCTGGGCTCGCTCCAACAAGAATGGGGATGACCAGCACGCAGAAAACTCCCCTGCAGAAAGGCTTCCATAGCTGGGGCGGCAAGATCCCAATCATTCTAGCTCGAAAAGATCACGAAAATGGTCTTCGGAAGATTCCCAGGCCTGGGGAGCATGCACCTCAAGCCATTGCCGGAGAAACTGTTTCTGCTCGGGCAGGAGAAGCTGTTTGATCTGGTGAGATCGGCCTTGGAGCGGCTGCAGAAGGCTCACATGCTTCGTGACATCCAGCATCGCGGTTCGGACATACATATTGGTGAAGGCAGAGGGTTTGTCTTCAGACCCTTCGCCCTGTACCCAGACAGAGAGAAACTTCTCTAGGACAAGGCCGGCACTATCCAGCGCCGGTTCCGTATCATGGAACAGCTCATTCTCAGACTGAGTTAAGGGCGTCGATTCCGTGGCACGAAAGAGGAAGTTCTTTTCCACATCCCAGCGTCCTGCAGGCGGCATAGTGGCGACCATACGACCCAAAGTCAAGTAACCATGTCTGCCCTTCTTGTAAAGGTTCGGTTCCTCCCTCGATGAATCCAATCGACGCGTTCCGTCGCATCACCTCGGATAAACCAGCCTTGACAAGGAGAGCACCGCTTTGCTACGTTGAGAAATTCTTCAATCTCTAAGCCAACTTGGGAGAATTTGTGCAGGTCAAGATCAATGGGAAGCCTGAAGAGATTCAGAGCGGAACGGTCCTCGATTTGTTGAAGGCGAAGAACATCGAGCCCCAGATGGTCGCCGTTGAAGTAAACGACAAGGTGCTGGAGCGCGACCATCTTGCCACGACCCATCTCAAAGAGGGAGACCAGGTGGAGTTTCTCTTCTACATGGGGGGTGGTCGGTGAGGACAAGCTCGTACAAAGACATTACCGAGCTAATCGGCAACACTCCGCTCGTGCGGCTGAATCGCCTTTCGAAAGAGGGATCAGCCACGATTTATGGAAAAGTAGAGTTTTTCAACCCTGGGGGTAGCGTCAAAGATCGGATCTGCCTCAACATGATCAACGAGGCAGAACAACAGGGCAAACTGAAGCCGGGCGGAACCATCGTCGAGCCGACGAGCGGAAATACGGGTATCGGTCTGGCTTTGGTCGCGGCAGTGCGCGGATACAAACTAATCCTCGTGATGCCGGAGAGCATGAGCATGGAGCGGGCCAGCTTGCTCTCATCGTATGGAGCACAACTGGTGCTAACACCGGCTTGGGAAGGCATGAAGGGCTCGATCAAAGAGGCAGAAAGTATCCTGGCGCAGAATCCGTCGTACTTTATGCCCGATCAATTCTCGAACCCAGCCAATCCGGCGATGCATAAAGCGACGACGGCATTGGAAATCTGGAATGCGATGGAAGGAAAGATCGATGCCTTTGTCGCCGCAGTCGGAACTGGTGGTACGATCACCGGATGTGGAGAAGTCTTCAAGGAAAAGAACCCGCACGTCAAAGTCATCGCGGTCGAGCCGGCCAGCTCAGCCGTGTTGTCCGGTGGTGATCCGGGACCGCATAAGATTCAAGGGATCGGGGCGGGCTTTATTCCCAAGGTCCTCAACCGAACCATTCTCGACCGTGTGATCACCGTGACGGATGACGAGGCCTATCAGACCGCGAAGCAATTGTCGAAGAAAGAAGGGTTATTGGTCGGCATCTCAGCCGGCGCAAATGTGTTTGCCGCCCAGAGGATTGCTGAAGAACTAGGCCCCGGCAAGAATGTCGTCACAATCCTGTGCGATACAGGTGAGCGCTATATCAGCATCGAAAAGTACTTTAATATCTGATCGTCAGTTTGGCTACAGGAAGGATGCTCAAAATGTTCGTTCGGCAAGGCCGCAGGCGAGGGGAAACCGAAGACGTACTTCGCAGGACGTTGAGAATTTCTTCGTGCCAAGAACGAAGCTGACGAACATTTGCAGCATTCCTAGTTGAGATGGAATTCACCGAAGAACAGATCAATCGCTACAGCCGACACATTCTTTTGCCGGAAGTCGGCGGCAAAGGACAGAAGAAGATCGCCAAATCCAGGATTCTTCTCGTTGGGGCCGGCGGTCTCGGTTCTCCCGCTGCGCTGTATCTGGCCGCAGCAGGAGTCGGCACCATTGGATTGATCGACAGCGATGTGGTGGACCTGACCAACCTTCAGCGTCAGATTCTTCACCATACTCCGGATGTGGGGCGTCCCAAGGTCCTGTCCGGCAAGGAAAAGATCCAGGCGCTGAACCCCGATGTCTCTGTTTCGATGTACGAGGAGCGGCTCACGGCTGGAAATGCGCTCAAGATTATCAGCGACTATGATGTCGTGATCGATGGCGTCGATAATTTCCCGGCGAAGTTTCTCATCAACGATGCCTGTTTCTTTGCCCAGAAACCGTTGATTCATGGAGGCATCCTGCGATTCGACGGCCGTGTCACCACCATCATTCCAAAGAAATCTGCTTGCTATCGGTGCGTATTTAAGGCGCCTCCGCCACCTGGCTTGGTAGCGTCCTGCCAAGAGGCTGGAGTCATTGGGGTGCTGGCAGGTATTATCGGAACGATTCAGGCAACGGAAGCGTTGAAGCTCGTGCTCGGAATTGGACGGCCGCTCACAGATCGGTTGCTCGACTTCGACGCTCGTAAAACCCAATTTCGAGAGATCAAAATCCGACGTAACCCAAATTGTGCGCTCTGCGGTGAGCATCCCACGATCACCGAGCTGTTCGACGATGGGGACCCCTATGCCGGATGCGCTGTGCGTCCGTCCGCATAGAGAGGAATAAGGTGGTGCGACGATGAGCAAAATGAAAGCGCTGGTTTGCCGAGAGTGCGGCAAGGACTACCCAACGAAAGCGATCCATGTCTGCGAGATGTGCTTCGGCCCCCTCGAAGTGAAGTACAACTATGACGAGATCAAGAAGACCATTTCTCGTAAAAAGATCGAGGATGGCCCGCACAGCATGTGGCGCTATCTCGACCTGCTGCCGGTCGAAGGAACCAACTTCGTCGGTCCGCACGCCGGGTTCACCCCGCTCGTGCGAGCCAAAAACCTCGGCGCCTATCTCGGACTAGAGGAGCTCTATATAAAGAACGACACTGTCAATCACCCGACTCTGTCGTTTAAAGATCGCGTCGTCGCCGTCGCTCTGACACGCGCACGGGAGCTTGGGTTTGAAACGGTCGCCTGCGCCTCCACAGGCAACTTGGCGAACTCCGTGTCTGCCCATGCCGCTTCAGCCAATCTACATTGTTATGTTTTTATCCCCGGAGATCTTGAGGCCGCGAAGGTATTGGGTAATTTGATTTATAAGCCGCATGTCATCGAGATAGAAGGCAATTACGACGACGTGAACCGGCTTTGTAGCGAGATTGCCGGCGAACACGGCTGGGCGTTCGTGAACATCAACATCCGTCCCTACTATGCCGAAGGCTCCAAAACACTGGCCTTTGAGACAGTCGAACAATTGGGATGGAGAACGCCCGATCAAGTCGTCATTCCGATGGCCTCCGGTTCGCTCCTGACAAAGATTTGGAAGGGCCTCCATGAGATGAAGGCCTTGGGCCTCATCGACAACGTTCGCACGAAAATCAACGGCGCCCAAGCCGAAGGTTGCTCACCAATCTCGACGGCGTTCAAAGCGGGACGAGACTTTTTCAAGCCGGTGAAACCACAGACGATCGCGAAGTCGCTTGCCATCGGCAACCCGGCTGATGGGTACTATGCCCTGAAGGCCACGGCTGAGAGCCATGGGTCCATGGATATGGTGACGGATGAGGAAGTGGTTGAAGGTATCCAACTACTGGCTCAGACCGAGGGCATCTTCGCGGAAACGGCTGGAGGCGTCACGATCGGCGTGCTCAAGAAATTGGTCAAGCAGGGTGTGATCAAGAAAGATGAGGTCACGGTGGCCTACGTCACCGGCAATGGATTGAAGACGCAGGAAGCGGTGATCGATTCAGTCGGTCGTCCGGTTCGAATTCAGCCCAGCCTGGTCGACTTTGAAAAGACGTTCAAAATGGGAAAGAATGGTGGTGGCGACAAATGATTAAAGTTCGTATTCCGACTCCGCTTCGTCCCCTGACCAAAGGCCAGGGCGAAGTCGAGACCAAGGCCAGTAGCGTAGTGGAAATGATCGAAACATTGAACGGCGCGCATCCCGGCATCAAGGATCGCCTCTGTGATGAAACAGGAGAACTCCGTCGCTTCGTGAACATCTACGTCAACGAAGAAGACATTCGCTTTCTCAAAGGAAAAGAGACCTCCCTGAAGGACGGTGATGAGGTCTCCATCGTCCCAGCAATTGCGGGAGGATAATCATGGCACATTTGCGCTTCCATATTCGTTTTCCTGAAGACAAGATCAGAGAGCCGATCATCTATCAGATTGGGCGCGAGTTTAATGTGGTGACCGATGTCAGGCGAGCCGATGTTCGCGAGACCACAGGCTGGCAGATGTGGAGTTTTCTGGTGACACTGCGGAAATTGAACGAGCGATCGCCGGTCTACGAACTAAGGGCTGTGTCGTCGATCCAATTGAATTGAACGTCGTGGAATAACGATGGATCTGTCGGAATCGGAAATTCAACGCTACAGCCGACACATCATTCTTCAGGATGTCGGTGGCAAGGGGCAACTCAAGCTCAAGCGGGCCAAAGTCCTGCTGATCGGGGCAGGCGGGTTGGGTTCTCCAGCCGGTCTGTATCTCGCCGCAGCCGGTATCGGCACGATCGGCCTCGTCGATGGAGATGTGGTCGACCTATCGAATCTGCAGCGGCAGATCATGCACTCGACCGCCACGCTTGGACAGCCAAAGGTGGAATCTGGCCGGAAGACTCTTTCAGCCATCAATCCGGACATTTCCGTCAACACGTATCATCAGCTGGTCGATGCCGACAACATCTTACCCATTGTCTCACAATACGACGTTGTCCTCGACGGCTCTGACAACTTCACGACTCGCTTCCTGGTCAACGACGCCTGTTTCTTTGCCAAGAAAACGCTCATCTCTGCCAGCATGTTTCGGTTTGAAGGGCAACTGACGACCATCAAGCCGCATCAGGGCTATCCGTGTTATCGATGCCTCTACCCCGAACCTCCTCCAGCCGGGTTGGTGCCCAATTGCCAGGAAGCCGGTGTCCTCGGTGTATTAGCGGGCACGATGGGGATCCTCCAGCTTCAGAAGCCATCAAGGAAATTCTCGGGATTGGAGAAACAGTCGCCGACAAGTTAGTGATTTACGATGCGCTCGAGATGAAGTTTCGGAAGGTCGGTCGGCCGAAGGATCCCGCCTGTCCGCTGTGCGGGCCCAATCCTAAGATCAAAGATCTTAGCCTGGACTACACCGTCACCTGCACGATTTAAACGTGGCGAACCTCGTCATTCCCAAGACCATTCTCGACGACATCATCGCCCACGCGAACGAACTCACTC
>JAAUPT010000073.1 GCA_012032965.1 Nitrospira sp. | reverse complement strand
GGCGATGGAGTCTCACACCCCCCATTCCGCCCTTCGTTCGGGCGCGGAGCCTCCTGCTGCTTTTCTTTATTCGGATTGCCTTGCCGAATCGTTCCCATCGAACCCACTCCGTCCAGTTTCCCTGCCCATTCCATGACCAATAGATCCGAAACGCCTTGCCACGGATCTTCTCTTCTCGCACATACCCCCAAAATCGGCTGTCCAGACTCTGGTCGCGATTATCACCCATCACAAAATAGGATCCGTCAGGGACCGTCACCGGTCCGAAATTATCACGTGGGTTGATGCTGCTATCGATCACTCCGGGATCGATTCGTTGGGTAAGGCTTTGTCGTCGAGCGGGTGACCATTCACGAGTACGACTTTGTTCCGAAGCTGGATGGTATCGCCAGGCAATCCCACGATTCGCTTAATGAAGTCTTTTCTTCATCTTCAGGGAAGCGAAACACGACGATATCACCACGTTCCGGTTTGCCGAACGTAATCACGGTGGTGGAGGTGTAGCAATTGACTGGCGGAAAGCTCCAGAGCATTTTGCAGTCCGTTGGCCACTGCAGGCCATAGGACAACTTGCTGACCAAGATGTGATCGCCGATCTGCAAGGTCGGAATCATCGATCCAGACGGAATCTTGAAGGCCTGCACGACGAATACGCGGATAGCAAACGCGAGCAGCATGGCCACGATGATGGCTTCCGCATACTCCCGTACGATGGACTTACGTCCCGATTGATCCGCCTGGCCTCCAAGCTTGGCGCTGGAAAACGCTGCTGGTTCTCCCGACCCCGATGAGCCGGACAGCTTCTCTACATTTCGCTGATTTGGATCGAGGCTCATTCGTCCCCGACTTTCAGGATTGCGAGAAACGCCTCCTGCGGGACCTCGACACTGCCGACTGCTTCATGCGCTTCTTTCCTTCCTTCTGCTTCTCTAACAATTTCCGTTTTCGCGTAATATCGCCGCCATAGCATTTCGCCAGCACGTTCTTCTTCATCGCACCGATGGTCTCACGCGCAACGATCTTACTTCCGATCGCGGCCTGAATGGCAATCTCATACATCTGCCGTGGAATCAGCTCCTTCATTTTCTCGGCAAGCTGACGCCCACGCTGGACCGAACGGTCTTTATGCGTGATAAACGACAAGGCATCGACTGCTTCGCCGTTCAAGAGAATATCGAGTCTGACAAGATCAGACTCGCGGTAGCCGAGCAGCTCATAGTCAAGCGACGCATAGCCCTGCGTGCGCGATTTGAGCTTATCGTAAAAATCGAGAATGACCTCATTGAGAGGCAATTCATAACTGATCGCGACCCTGGTCGGATCGAGAAAATGAATGCCCTTCTGGATTCCTCGACGTTCCTGACAGAGCTGAAGGATGGCCCCCATGTACCGCTCAGGCGTAATGATCGAGGCCAAAATAAACGGCTCCTCGAATGACTCGATACTACTGGGAGGCGGGAGCTGCGTCGGGTTATTGACCTCCAACACTTCGCCATTTGTGGTCAGGACGCGATAGACGACCGTCGGAGCCGTCGTGAGGAGCGTGAGATTGTATTCACGCTCGAGCCGCTCCTGAATGATTTCCATGTGCAGCAGGCCCAAAAAGCCGCAGCGAAAACCGAACCCCAATGCGAGTGATGTCTCAGGCTCATAGACGAACGAGGAGTCGTTCAATCGCAGTTTGATCAATGCGTCGCGTAAATCTTCATAGCGGCTCGTGTCGGTGGGATAGAGCCCACAGAATACCAGAGGCTTGACCTCCTTGTATCCGGGAAACGGCGCAGCGGTGGGCGCCACGGCGTCCGTCAGCGTATCACCGATTTTGACATCGGCGACCTCTCTCATGTTGGCACAGAGATACCCCACCTCGCCGGTCAGCAGTTCGGATTTCTTCGTTCGTTTCGGGGTGAACTGGCCGACTTCCATAACCTCAAACGTCCGATTATTCGACATGACTTTGATCTTCATGCCGGGCCGGATGGATCCGTCCACCAGCCGTGCAAGCACGATCACCCCCTGATAATTGTCGAACCAGGAGTCAAAAATAAGCGCCTTCAGCGGGGCTTGTGGATCACCGGAGGGAGGAGGAACCTTGGCAATGATCGCTTCCAACACGTCCGGCACACCTTTGCCTTCTTTCGCGCTGATGGGGAGGGCATCGTCGGCGTCGAGCTGGAGCACTTCAGAGATCGAGTGCTTCGTTCCTTCGATATCTGAACTCGCCAGATCAATCTTATTGATGACCGGGATAATGGTGAGGTTGTTGGCCATCGCTAAATTCACATTGGCAATGGTCTGTGCCTGCACCCCTTGCGTCGCGTCGACGAGCAACAGCGCCCCCTCACACGCCGCGAGGCTCCGTGAGACCTCATAGGTAAAATCGACGTGCCCGGGCGTATCGATCAAATGCAACGCATACGTCTTCCCATCCTGCGCCCGGTATCTGATGGCCACTGCGTGGGCTTTGATCGTAATGCCACGTTCCCGCTCGAGATCCATGGCATCGAGGATCTGTTCTTTGGCCTCTCGAGCAGTGACTGCGCCAGTAGCTTCTAGGAACCGGTCAGCGAGGGTTGACTTGCCGTGATCGATATGAGCAATGATTGAAAAATTGCGTATAAGGCTTTGCAAATCCTAGCTCATTCGTAAATCGATTTATTATAGTTACTGCCTCAGAGGTTGTCAAAGACGTTGCCCACCCTTATAATCACCCGCCGCGCACGATCAATTATCTCGTTACGCGTCATTCTCTCTGCCATCGGTGAAGACCGCTGCCCTTCTTCACGCTAACCGAGCGAGCTATGACACATGATGCATGTTTGAGAGCCATGGCACAACGACCCTCAACCCGACAACTGATCAACTGGGACCGTCGTTATCTCTGGCATCCGTTTACCCAGATGCAAGAGTGGGCGCAAGAAGAGCCGCTCATCATCGAACGTGGCAAAGGTTCCTATCTCATTGATACAGAGGGGAGGAAATATCTTGACGGAACCTCATCTATTTGGGTGAACCTCCACGGGCATCAACATCCCGTCCTTAACCGAGCGCTCAAGACACAACTCGACAAGATCGCGCATTCGACGTTCCTGGGTCTCACCAATCCACCGGCCATTGAGCTGGCACGCGAGCTGATTCGCATTGCGCCTAAAGGTCTCACGCGCGTTTTTTATTCCGACAACGGCTCGACCGCAGTTGAAATCGCGTTGAAGATGGCTGTCCAGTATTGGCAACAGCGGCATCCGGAGGCCGGTCCAAAGAATACGTTTCTCCACCTGAAACTCGCCTATCATGGAGATACGATCGGTGCCGTGAGTGTCGGCAACATCGCGATCTTTCATTCACGCTTTAAGCCGCTGCTTTTCCCCACCGTAGAGGCAGAACCGCCCCATTGTTACCGCTGTCCACTTCAACTCACCTACCCTTCTTGCCGGATGGCCTGCCTCGAGCCAATCGAAAAAGCACTCAAAAGCCACCATCGAGAACTGGCCGGATTCATCATCGAACCGCTCATGCAGGCAGCCGCCGGCATGATTCCGCAGCCGGCTGGCTATCTGAAACACATTCGAGAGCTCTGCACGAAATATGATGTGCTCTTGATTGCTGACGAAGTCGCAACTGGTTTTGGACGAACCGGAAAGATGTTCGCCTGCGAGCACGAAAATATTGCGCCTGATCTGATGGCCGTTAGCAAGGGACTGACCGGCGGGTACATGCCGTTGGCGGCTACGTTAACGACCGATGAAATCTACCGAGGCTTTCTGGGGACCTACGACGAGTTCAAGACCTTCTTCCATGGCCACAGCTTTACCGGCAATCCACTGGGATGCGCCCTTGCGCTCGCCAATCTCGACATATTCAAGAACCGAAACAACACTGAGGCGCGCCTGCAACCCAAGATCAAATTACTCGCGCGCTCCTTCGTCCATTCGAGCATCTTGCCCACGTGGGAGACATCCGTCAGCGCGGATTCATGGCAGGGATCGAATTAGTCCAGGATCAGATGACGAAAGAACCTTATCCACTTAGCGCCAAAGCTGGGCATCGCGTGGCAGCAATCGCCCGCTCCAAGGGGCTGATCTTGAGACCCATCGGTAACGTGCTTGTACTCTTACCGCCCCTATCGACAACAGCAGAAGAATTACGGAAAATCGTGGAAATCCTCGCTGAATCCATAGAGACTTTGCACATCGATTGAAGATCGCCTCGATGTTCCACCAAACCAGCAGAAGAAACGGCAAACCATATGCGGACGTATGATGTTCTCGTCATTGGCGGTGGGGTAGTCGGTCTGAGCATCGCCCGTGAGCTGCGTAAACGCCACAGCGATACACGTGTATTGTTGATTGAAAAGGAGTCCTCCTGTGGCGCCCACGCCAGCGGACGTAATAGCGGAGTGCTCCACGCAGGGTTCTATTATTCACCAGACAGCCTGAAAGCAAAATTTACCCGCCTCGGAAACGAACGGCTCACCGCCTACTGCGAGGAGAAGCGTATCCCCCTGAATAAATGCGGCAAACTAGTCGTTGCGAAAGATGCGGCGGATTTGCCGTCACTCGATGAATTACTCCGGCGTGGTCAGATCAATGGCATCGAGCTGCAGCCGATGACTGAGGCAGAAGCCAAGTCCATTGAACCACGAGTCAAGACATACCAACGGGCGTTATTTTCACCTCGCACCTCAACGGTGAACCCTCTCCAGGTCATCGAGGCGATGCAACACGATGCGATCCGAGAGGGCATCGAAATTCAATGTGCCACGGCCTATCGAAGGAGAGAGACCGACACGGTCCGCACGAACCACGACACCATTAAGGCAGGGTACGTGGTGAATGCAGCGGGCCTGTACGCAGATAAGATCGCGATGGACTATGGGTTTTCTGAGAAGTACAGAATTCTCCCCTTCAAGGGCCTGTATCTCTACTCCAATGAGCCACCCGGCGCGATTCGCACCAACATTTACCCCGTGCCAGATCTCAGGAATC
The DNA here is from genome assembly GCA_012032965.1 of Nitrospira sp. Taxonomy (GTDB): domain Bacteria; phylum Nitrospirota; class Nitrospiria; order Nitrospirales; family Nitrospiraceae; genus Nitrospira_D. The sequence continues at coordinate 2,546 of JAAUPT010000073.1, read as the reverse complement.
CGTTTCTCGGCGTCCACTTCACGATCACGGCCGACGGAAAAGCCAAGATCGGGCCGACGGCTATCCCAGCCTTATGGCGTGAGAACTATACCGGCATGGGCAATTTCAACTTCGGTGAGTTGGTCGAAGTCGCGAGTCGAGGACTCGGGCTGCTCACTGGAGCTGGATTCGATTTTCGACGCTTAGCGATGGAGGAGATCACCAAATACTCGCGGAGCAAGATGGTATCGTTGGCCTCTGTACTCGCTGAAGGGGTGGAGGAGCGAAACTACCACACCTGGGGCCGTCCCGGCATCAGGGCTCAGCTGCTCGACATCACCAAAAAGAAATTAGAAATGGATTTCATCTTGGAGGGCGACAATCGATCGATGCACGTCTTGAACGCCGTATCGCCAGCCTTCACCTGCTCACTTGCGTTTGCCAGTCATGTCTGCGATCACATCGACAAGGCAATAGGATAACGGCTCTCAACAGAGTCGCACTTCCTGGCCCACGTCGACTCGCAGACATTGAGCGGCGCTAGCTTCCTGCAGAAAGATTTCCAAAAATCCACCACTATTGATCAGCGCGGCAGGACTCTCTCCGTCCCCTTGACTGTAACTTCCGACCAATTTGGTCACGATATGCATTCCGATATGGATCTCGATCTTTGCCAGACCGATGGTTGCCTGAAATTCCCGTACCTGCTTCGCCGTGACATTTGAGATCAGATTACCGAATCGATCAATGTACTCAATTCTTCCAATCAAAATTTGATCTTGCTGCTGGGGCGCCCATACCAGGCTTTTCATCGGATCGTTAATCGCTGGACCAAAAAATGAAGGCGGCTCTCCGCTTGCAAGCAAGGCAGCGACCGGCGCAAACAGATCACGTCCGTCAAACGTACCCCCTTCTGAAGGTAGCCGATAGCGCGCCTCCTCGATCTGCCGAATGATGACGTCCTGCTCATGTTCCAGGACGTGGCTGAGCAAGCCGTTGTCCGGCGCCAAGAAACTATAGCGTGACGTGGTCGCAAGGATCGCCCGCCTAGCGCTTCCGACGCCGGGATCCACTACGCAGACATAGATCGTGCCGTCCGGGAAATGGCGGTAACAGGCGCCGAGCACGTAGCTGGCCTCATCGATCTGATGCGAAGGAATTTGGTGGGAGATATCGACGACCCTGGCATTGGGGTGGATGGTCAAGATCACACCCTTCATGCTCGCGACGAACCAGTCGCGCTCACCAAAATCTGTCAGCAGGGCAATGAGAGGGCGTGACGCCGGCACGTCAGCATTCCTCGAATTTGATCTCCACAACTTCGTATTCGACCATCTTCACAGGAGTTTTGACTTCGACAAAGTCTCCGACTCGCTTGCCGATCAGTGCGCGCCCGACCGGAGACTGGACGGAGATCTTGTTGAACTTCATATCGGCTTCGTCTTGACCGACCAACGTGTACTGCTTCTTGTCTTGCGACTCTTGCTCCACCACCAACACAGTCGCGCCGAAGACAATGGTATCGCTCGTACGTCCAGCGATTTCAACAATGCGGGCCTCCGCCAGTTTCGTCTCAAGTTCCGAGATCCGCGATTCGATGAAGCCTTGACGCTCTTTGGCCGCGTCGTACTCGGCATTCTCACTGAGATCTCCATGCGCTCGGGCTTCCGCGATCGCCTCGATCACTTTCGCTCGCTCGATTTTCCGCAGGCGATCCAACTCCGCCTTGAGTGCGTCGTACCCTTCTTCGTAATTGGTGTAGGCATGCTCCGCTTGCTCCTGATCGATTTATGTTCGATGATACTCTTGCAATGAACGGATCGATAGGGGTTTTTTCAGGATGGCTTCAATTCCCATGGCCGCCGCATGGCGCCTCGCATGGTGGTGAAATAGGGAATCCCCCGATGCAAAGCCTCTCGCCTGATCGACAATGAATCAGCATGAGCCGAGGCCGTTCGCACGGTATTGACCACGAGCGCCACCGAGCCATTCTTAATATGGTCCACGATGTGAGGTCTCCCTTCGGTTACCTTGTTGACGACCTCCACGGAGAGCCCGTGTTCACGCAGGTATCCCGCTGTCCCGCTCGTTCCCTGAATGCGCATCCCTAGTCTGTTCAACACTTTCCCGACTTCGAGCGCCGCCGGGCGATCTGATTCTTTCACGCTGAGAAATGCTGTCCCCTTTTGGGGAAGGCCTGCACCGGCCCCCGCTTGCGATTTGGCAAACGCCCATCCAAAATCGTCGTCAATCCCCATGACTTCCCCCCGTCGATTTCATCTCTGGTCCCAAGAGCACATCGACGCCGGGAAATTTATTGAATGGAAAGACCGCTTCCTTTACCGAGAAATGTGCTGGCAGAGGAGCCTCAGTGAAACCTAATTCCTTGAGAGTCTTACCCATCATGACTTTCATCGCGAGTTTGGCAAGCGGCACGCCGATCGCTTTACTGACGAACGGCACGGTTCGAGATCCGCGAGGATTCACCTCGAGCACGTAGATCGTCCGCCCTTTCACGGCAAACTGCGCATTCATCAGTCCGACGACGCCGAGTTCTAAGGCCAGCA
>JAAUPT010000072.1 GCA_012032965.1 Nitrospira sp. | reverse complement strand
TTTCGTTTCCGCCAATCTCAGGCCGTGGACTTTTACTGGAGCCGTCGAGTTGGCCAAGCGGGGAACTCTACGCGAATTTAAAGTCCATCCCAACATTGTCATTTACGAATCAGCTTTCGACCTCCTGAACCCGATTCAAGTCGCACACGCCTTGTCCCTGGCCAAGGCCTTGGTGCTCGACAAGCGAGCCGAGGTCTTTTCGGGAAACACATCGTTGATCATGGGTGATGTCCGTGATGTGTTGCAGTGCTATCAGCAGTCGATGCAGGTCGACGACCATCATGCTCATTGTTGGTTCAAGATCCGGCTCACCTTTGACCTGACTGTGACACGATTCGAGGTGGAGCCTGACGAGTCGACGAAGTCGTTCGTGTTCCCGTGTCGACGTGCGGCTTCTCACGCGTACGGAATTCACTACGAGCACCCGGGGACGGTCTACGACCAACTGGACTCGGCCTTGTGGCGTGCCGGCACACGGTGGTGTCCGCGGCTTGCGGATCTCACAGAAATAAAGCTCATCAACGTGGAGTTGAAAAGTAAAAGTTGACGAACCACAGGGTTATGCAGGCGGACCGAGCATGAACATCGTTTTGAATGGTCTGTCTTTTGTTGCAAATGGTGACACCGAATCGATTCATTAATCATTCCCTATTTCGTCTCCTCGCCACCCTCAATGCAAATGTCGCATTGGTCTAATTCCGAGGTGCCATACTCACTACGGAAATATCGGTGACAGCGGTTGCACGCCATGAAGGTCATTCTCACTCGATCTCCGGCTTCGCATCGATAACACTGGTCAGCGCTGCGGGCTTTGGGTATCGCTATATCTCCACGATGGGTGTTCGTCACTCCAATTCAAGAGAGACATGCGTCGGCCTTGCGAATTACAATCGCGGCGAGAACCCGGCTCGGAGACTGAACTGGTACCATTTGGGTGACCATCCAGGGCGGGAATGGAAAGGGAAGGAGGGAAGAGTATGAAACTTATTGAATGGCCTACGCTATTGAAAGTGAGCATGAAATGGGGAAAACCTTTGTCATAGCGAGCGTTGTCAAAAACGGCCTTTTGTCACTCTTATTCAGCAGACCGTAGATTCGGCCCCTACAGGGCCCACCAGGCTCAGTGAGGCGCGTCTGCAAAGCAAGGACCGTGATCTTGTTTCGTCCAAATTAGATCTCCCAAAACCAATAGATTTCGGCATGTTAGGCAGCAATATTTTCCGGCTGTTTGCCTCTTCTCGTCCTGACTGTCTCCCGCCGTGTTCCGCGTGGAGCCCCGTTTCCGGCCCAGCAGTGAAAGAACATGCACCAGGCGTTTGATAGAAAATCCCACCATCTGACCGGCCTACAGCTTTGAAACCGTAGGTCGGTCGATTCCAAGCTGTACCGCCCCCTCAACTTGCTTCCAACCTCGGCTTTTGATTGGAGTCAGCAACGTAGCTGGGGGAATTCTTGACTCTCTGCCAGGTGAGGCCTACACTTAGTTCCATTGATTCAGAAGGGAAAGTGGTGCCACACGACGCTGTAAAAAGACGCTTCTTTAAGAAATGACCCGAGTTGAGTGGACTGAACCCGCTGTTTTTGATCCTGAGAACATCCAAGACTACATCGCCAAAGACTCTGCTGAGTATGCTGATGCCATCGTTGAGCGTCTTACCCTCTCTGTTGATCAGCTCGCTTCATTTCCCGAAAGTGGCCAACTTGTTCCTGAAGCCTCCAATCCAATGATTCGTGAACTCCTCATATACAGCTTTAGCTCTCAATGAAAAAAGTCTTCGTCTCCCAAAATTTAATCGAGGTTGAGATGCGCAAGGAGTGGCTGGAGCAGGCCGGCATCCAATGCATGATCAAGAATCAGCGTTCTGCTGGCCTTGCGGGAGAGATTCCCTTTGTAGAGATTTTCCCGGAACTGTGGGTAATCCAAGACGAGGATGCCTACCGGGCACGGCAAGTACTCGATGAAAGTCTAGACATGCTGCCATCGAACCAAGAGACGTGGGCATGCGCTGCATGTGGCGAACATCACGAGAGTCAATTTGCGGAATGCTGGAAGTGTGGGCACGTGCGGTTGTCATGATTCTCCAGACAGTTCATCATCACTCATTGCCTCTTCCCGCACACAAATTTCCAGACCGATTGCGCTAACGTCCCTCGCGGGATGGGTGCCCAGTCTGACTCCCCAGACGTTTTATACAGCACTTTCTCCGATTCCCATATTCCCCGAGAAGTATTCCAATACCAGCAACCGAAAGCGCTCTTTGAGACAGTCATGTTCTTCCTGCGCGCGCGAGGAGAAATATTTCTTGAGCCCTCGGGTCTGAGGAATCTTCAGATCATCCATGACCCACACTCTCACCCATTCGCCGTGACGACTGATGGTCTCAGCTTCAACATAGACATTCGCCTTGCCATTCCCATCGACCAACTGCCACTCGGAGGACGCAGGGGCAGCGTTCAACACCTGAAGCACAATGCATGCGAAGAGGATAGGAGAAAATCTGGGGAAAAATCCGAGCGCGGGCAACATAGATCGTTTGATCCGACGACCGTCAAGACTGGATTTCACCGCCCCCATATCTTCGGTGAGAGCTAGGGAGAGACTTCTTATGGTTGCACGGTATCGCCCAAATTCCTGGTCAAACAGTCATTGAACGCCATCCGCTGATGATACGGCGTCCAAAACCATTTGTACTTGTTCAACATATCTAATTCCCGCACGTATTCATTACAACGCTTCGCCTCCACCTCTCCAGCTTCCAGAGGCGCCGTCATGATCCAGGCCCCGATCCCAATAATAAAAAGCAGGAGCGTTACGCCGGCAACGAACATCACGATTGCTTTTGTATCCATGAATCCCTCTATAGGTTCGTCTGTGACTAATACCTGATTCTTATGTGACTGGTGCCGGAGACCGGGATCGAACCGGTACGGGCCTTGTGAGCCCGAGGGATTTTAAGTCCCTTGCGTCTGCCTATTCCGCCACTCCGGCAAGACGGCGGATTTTAGCATAGCGAACCCGGCACCACAGCCACTTTCTCAGGGGCTTTCACCTACCCGTGACTATGCAAAAGAGAATGAGGTTGGGCTACAATGCGAGGGTGGATGACAGGGTATCAGTAAAGCGATGCCTGGTGGAGAGGTGAGCCGCTGCGGACGCACGTTTCACGTTTTTTGACTGCACTTTTCGCACTCACAATGGCGCTGCCGAGTGAAGCGATGAGCCAAGAGGCGGTTCTCGACATCCTCCCGCTCCGCCCGTTCAGTTTCGACGTGTCATTCAACGATCGCAGCTTTGCGCCCACTCGTAGAGTCATCTCCGTTCAAGCCGGAATCACTGCGCTTCGCTATGGCCCCCTCGAGCTTAGAGGCATCTACCAATATTACAGTCACCATACGCCTACGTTTATCACCGACCAACATTCACTGTATGCGAACCCTCGCTGGAATAATTTCATCGATTTGCTGGATTTCCCCAGCGGCCAACCAATCAGTCGCATCCTGCGACATGTTTTGTTCGGACCACTGGGAATACCGGGCGGTACCATATGTCGGAGCAATCCTGGGAGGAACACTACCGGGGAGAGGGGCACTTTCACCAGGTTACCTGTACGGAGGACAGATCGGTGTACGATTTCCTGTCGCCCAGGGGTTTTCCGTTGATATGGGCCTTCAGTACACAAGATTCGAAATTGATTTCCAGGGCAAGTCCGACTTGTCACGACAATGGCTCTTCACAGTCGGCGTTCGGTTTTGAACGGATGGCTATTGATCCCTGCGCCACATCAAGACCATGGAGGACATAGGGCGTGAGCCTTTGCATCATCAAAAGACTCCTCGGTTCGCTTGTTCTGACGACGCTGAGCATCCTTCTGCAAGGATGCGGTCTTGTGTATGATGCTATTGAGCTCATCCACCCGATGACACGTGATGAGTTGTCGTCCATTTGTGCCCGAGGACGATTGCATGTCGGCATCGCGGTTGAGCCCTTTCGCCCGTTGGTCTTTCCCGCCGTGTACACCGGCGAAGGCATTCGTGTCACAGGCCTGGATATTGAACTGATCCGAGAGGTCGCCGATGCGCTCACCTCGTACTGTAACGGACCAACTCCGATCGTTCCGACCTTGCACGTCACTCGCTTCCCGATCTGTTCATCAAAATGAATGAAGGGCAGCTCGATCTATTTGTGTCGTCCGTTGGTGGAACCGTTCCCGGTACAAGGCCGACAGGCCTGTGGTTTCGACTCCCTATTTCCGGAACGACGGTGTGGCCGCCATCATCCAAACACCCGATGTTGCCGAACGCGTCTGGGCGCAATTTCAAAAGCAGAATGGTAATCGAGATACGCTTGCGGCCGTCCAGGGAGGCTTCGCCGGCTTGACCATCGCAGTTCAGAAGGGGAGGCCCGCTCACCTGTACGCTCAGGCCAACCTCAAAGACATCCGCCTGGTTGTCTGTGATTCAATTCCAGCCGCGATTGAAACTAAAGAGCCCACGATCGATGTCATTCTCTCCGAACATTCCATTCTTGAGTACGTGACGAAGCGGGTCTGGCAAGACTGGCACCCTCTGACACGCTCCGACGGTGCCCCCTTGATGTTGACCCACGCAGACCTGTCCATCGTCACGAGCGACGAACACAGACACTTACAATGGTTCCTAAACAACCTGCTCTTTCGTTTGGATGAATCGGGGCGATTGACCGAGATGCGAAGACGCTGGATCGATGCAGAATACGCACCCACTCGGCGGGCAACCGCAGAAGGGTTACCGCTTGAAGTCACACAAGTGCCCGACCATTATGATCAGGGACAGTGCCGCTTAGCTAAGGGACCATGACGAAACGGAGGTGTGCATGCTCGTGCGCTCGATCGTATTCCTCCCACTCAGTTTCATGTTGATGCTCCTCTCTTCCCCGAACGGATGGGCGCAACCATCTCAGAAAGAGACTGAGCGGACGGCCGAACTGCTGGCGACCCTTCTTGACGCCGGACGTGTCGTCATCGAGCGCAACCAGCCGTTGATCAATGATTCGCGAAGGGGAGACAAGGGCTTCTCACCCGATGTCTTTGAGCGGCTGGTCCTCGATGAGTTCTTCCATCAGGCGCAGATCGATCTGAAAACGTCCTCTTCTTCTTTGCCTCCCCACGCGAACGATCTGCTGATGCGACTGCTCCTCGCGAGCAAAGAGGTCGTGGCGGATGCGCAGTTCGTGATCAATCAGCGAGGGATTGGGTACAAGAATTTCATCCCAGCTACCTTCGGCAGCCAGGCCGCGCGGAAGTTTTCGAAGCAATCGAAGGTAACAATCAAACAGACGACCCTCGATCCACGAAACTTGCAGAATGCGCCCGACGTGTATGAAGAAATGGTCCTGAGGCGTCTTGCACGCCAACCGGCCTCGACCACCGCTATCATCGAATGGCTCAACGGTGGACAGTTACTCAGAGCCATGATGCCGATTTATATTCAGAAGATTGTCTGACTTGTCACGGAAGCCCCAAAGGGATACTTGACATCTCCGGCTATCCAAGAGAAGGCGCTCAGGTAGGAGAACTAGCCGGTGCCATCAGCATTCAGATCCCCGCGGACCATCGATAGCAGATCCAGCCGCGACGGAGGAGGGACACTACGGGTGGAACTGCCACCGATGATCTTCGGTGGAACTAGTTCAACACACTGCGGTGAGCTGCGGGTTTTGTTCCTCGCAACTTCTCACGATCGGTGACTGTTGGTCGAACGCGACTTTCATGCCAGACTTGACGGCTCGTCCCCAGCGATTGGTTTGCGCCTGTGCCTTCCGAGCATAGCGGCTAATGTCCCGACGCGTTTCAACCCCGGTCTGTGGAGCGAAGAGGAGCCCCAGTCCCGCTCCGATGACGGCCCCACCAGCGATGAATGCAGCTGCCTTGGCGACGTGCTTCCCCTGCTCCGACATGGCGAACCTCCCTCGTAATGGTTGTGATGTTGCCGGAAGACTGCCCAATCGTTCTTCCTATGAGGAACGTATCAGCATGCTTTGTGCCAGCATGAGAGCGGTTGAACAAGGGCTAATTTCCTCGGAAAATCAAGGGGGCGATCGGCGACGATGAGAAGTGACAAATATTGGGTCTCTTTTTCTCGACAGAAGGAGACACAGGCGTTTCAGAAATCCAACACTTGCTAACCTTCCGTTCCTGTAAAGCAGCTCTAGGAAACGTTTTCCAAGGACCATGCTCTAACCACTCTTTAATCCTAGCTGCGCTTGCATTGACAAGTAGGCCCCCGTATGATCCGTTGGAAAATCTGGCCCGAGGCTCGTAGGAGAAGCGCAGATCAGCGAAGACTTGTGACCTGTTCAGAATACGAACAACGTCTCTCAAAGAACAAACCCTGACAGAGGAGACATGGGTTCCCTAGCCGCGATTCCTTATCCAAACATTGATCCCGTCATTGTAGCTCTGGGCCCTATTCAGTTGCGCTGGTATGGGCTGATGTATTTGATCGGCCTCGCCGCAGCCTACTTCCTCATACAGCACAAGGTTGCCCGCAAGGAGTTGCCAATTAGGAAGGACCAGATCTACGACATGGTCGTCTACGCGGCCTTCGGCGTGTTTCTTGGTGGACGGCTCGGTTACACGCTCTTCTACAACTTTTCCTACTACATCCAGAATCCACTGAAACTGCTTGCAGTATGGGAAGGAGGCATGTCCTTCCACGGCGGGCTCATCGGGACTATCATCGCGCTGATCTGGTTCAGCCGTAGGCACGGAATTCCTGCCTATACGATTGCCGACTTGGCGGCTTCTGTGACACCGATTGGATTGGGGTTCGGTCGGATAGGAAATTTCATCAACGGAGAGCTCTTTGGCCGCTCAACCGATGTGGGGTGGTGCATCGTCTTCCCGACTGGCGGCCCAGTTTGCCGCCACCCCTCGCAATTATACGAGGCAACACTGGAAGGCCTCGTGCTGTTCACCGCCTTGTGGTGGATCGATCGGCGCCAAACTCCGCCCGGCACGATCTTTTGGACATTCGTCACCGGCTACGGCATTAGCCGACTCATCATCGAACTCTTCCGTGAACCAGACCAGCATCTGGGCTTCATTTTAGGCCCGATTACCATGGGCCAGATTCTCTCTCTGCCCATGGTGCTGATCGGAATCGTCATGCTCGTCTTGGGCTACCAACGAGCCGGCCAAAAGCCTGCCTACTCATGAACGTTCTGAGCGATGGAGCTCACGGTGTTTTCAACTCAGCACTGGTTCTTCAGTACGGCATTTCGTCATCATCGAGCCCGACATGATGCCCCAGTTCATGGACCACTGTGTCGTAGACTTCCTGAACGACTTCTTCCGGACTTTCACAAATACGGAGGATCGGTCCGCGATAGATGGAAATCCGCGGTGGTGGTTCACCACCCGGCCTGAAGAATGAATCGGCCGCCATCGACTGGCCTTGATAGAGGCCAAGCAAGTCGTCCTTCTCATCCAGCTCCAAATCTCGCAAGACGTCATCCGGAGGCTCTTCTTCCACGACCACGGCAATGGACTCCAT
>JAAUPT010000071.1 GCA_012032965.1 Nitrospira sp. | reverse complement strand
CCGATAGCGAAGCGCAAGGCGGCACCAAGGGACCCGCTGCAACCTCGTACAGATCATGAACCAGCGGGGCATCGATCTGAGCTCACCATCGGATCCCGCATCTACCATTACCAATGGTTCCGATTGCCCACAAAACCAGGCGAAGACGACAGTATCGGCCTGGTGCTTCGCGACACCACGGACGAGAGTCGGTTGCAAGACCAACTGGTCCAGGCGGAAAAGACGGGAAGCCTGGGAATATTAACGGCTGGAATCGGTCATGAGCTCAACAACCCGTTGTTCGGAATCATTGGGTTGGGAGAAATCCTTCAGGATGAACAGGACTTGGAACACATCAAGAACTACGCGCGCGATATCGTGGCTCATGGTCGACGCATGGCCACCATCATTCGAGATTTTACCGGAGCGACCGACCGTGAGGCCTCTGATACGCCGATGTCGGTGCCGGTGGAGGAGGTCTTGGACAAAGCGTTGACCACAGCACAAACCAGCGTCGACATGAAGGATGTCGTGATCCACAAAACCTACGCCGGAAATACTCCGGTACTCGTCCTGCCAGACCAACTGCGGCAAGCGTTCGTGAATCTGGTGACCAATGCCGCCCATGCCATGAAGAGTATCGGGACACTCACACTGACGACAGTTGTTTCAGACCAGACTGTAACGGTTACCATCGCCGATTCAGGGCCGGGCATCTCCAAACAACACCTTTCAAAAGTCTTTGACCCGTTTTTTACGACGAAGGAGCAGGGAGAGGGCTCCGGTCTTGGCCTGACCGTCGCCAGGCGCATTGTCCGAAAATTCGGAGGCGATATCCGCATTGAGTGCGTCGAAGATCGAGGCACAGCATGCCACGTCACGCTCCCGATCAATCCCTCAACGGCTTCGAAAGGAACTCCATGGGCTACTTCCGCTTCGCGTTCCTAGCCACAACCATCGCATTCCTCCTAGGAGGATTCTGGGCTGCGGCTGCGCTCCATGCCGCCAAAGAGAGCCCTAAAGCAACCGGCATCTCGCCGGAAAAGGTCGCCGACTACATTCATGCCATCCTCGAAGCCGATCGCACCTTTTACACCTCACACATCGTCAACCGATTGCAGGAAAAGGGTATCCTTGCCTCGACTGAACAGTGGGAGCAAGATAACACGCTGCCCTTACCGGCCCAGTTCCTTCAATACTCCGGTCAGTTAGTTGCGGAAAGCGGGAGAGGAATCCGTTACCGGCTGATCGGCTTTTCCCCGATCTATCAGCGTAATGCACCTGCCACCGAGTTTGAACGAAAGGCATTGGACGTTCTCAGGCGTCAGCCCGATCGGCCGGTCACAGGGATTGTTTCAAGCGGCAAGAAACAGTATTTTCAAGCTATCTATTCAGACCGTGCCGTCTCGTCGGCCTGTGTCACCTGTCATAATAATCATCCGCTGAGTCCGAAACAGGATTTCAAGTTGAACGACGTAATGGGTGGGATCGCAATCACCATTCCGCTCGAGTAGCGAATTGCGCGATACGTGACGGCGAGCCGTCGGCAGGAAGCGAAGAAAGCATGAGCGGGTACCCGGTGACAGTACCGTTATGGAGAAGCGGGCGGGCTCGCCGAAACCTCCAACTGCTTGAGATGATATTCTTCTCGATAGATCTGCACGGCAGTCATCAACAAACTGACGAGAATGGGGCCGATGAACAGGCCTAATAATCCGTAGAGAGCTAATCCTCCTAACACGCTCAAGACAAGCAGCAACACGGGAATCTGTACATCTTGACCAATTAACCACGGTCGAAGAAATTGATCGACCATTGAAACGACACCAATTCCCCATACCAGCATGGCCAGAGCTTTTCCAGTCATCCCCGCCCAAAATAGATAGAGTGCCACCGGCAACCAGACCAAACCGGTCCCGCCGAACGGGATCGGGGCCAAGACGATGGTCAGCGCAGTGAGTCCCATTGGAAACGGCACACTGAGGGCCACATAGGCCATACCAGCCAGCAGCCCCTGCACAATCGCCGTCACCAACACCCCTTTCACCACGGCTCGAATTGTTTGGTCCAACCGAACCAGGATTTTGGACTTGTGGGACTCCTCCATCGGAATCAAATCGTACAGGACGGAAAGCCACTGCCGGCCATCCTTGAAGAGGAAAAATAGTATCAACAACATCATGAAGAAATTAGCGACGAGAGCGAAGGTATTTTTTAGCAGGCCTCCCATCCCTCCGACGAGAAATTGGCTGAGTTCCTTCACCCCAGTCATGACCGACTGTTCCAAAGAAAAGCCCGGCGTCCCGCTGCCGGATATGGCAGACCTCATCCAGTCACCAATGATAGGGATGGCCGCCAATTGATCTGGTAGTCCCTGAAGCCCTCCGGCTGAAATCCACACTCGGATCGCCTGTTCTGCAGCTCCCGCTTCCCGTACCAACATGACCCCCATCATCACCAACGGGACGATTACGATCCCCAACGCGCCGACAGTCAGAATTGCCGCGGAAAGTATTTTCTTTCCACCGAACAGTTTCGTCAGACGAAGATGCAGGGGAAAAGCCCAGTGGGCAAGCAGCCCGGCCCAGAGCGCAGAAAACACAAACGGCTTAAACATCAACCCGATCTGGTAGAGCAACAAGACCAGCAGGGCGAAGAACACGATGGAGAAGATCTGTTGTCGAGTCATAATTGACGTGGCGTTCCCTTACGAGGGACTGAGTAGATAGCAGATCCAGTGATCTCTGTCACGAGTGGAAGAATGAAAAGCATAAGCGGTATACCCCGTCCAGATTCTGAATGCCGGATGCAAAACCCATCACATCCGCCACGCTACTGATCGAGACGCTGATCGACATTCCCGCGTTGCCCGTGCTCGGGGTAAAAGCCGTGATGCTCGGCGCCTCAACCCCACCCGTATTGCACGTGATCGAGAGCATATTCCCAACGGCATCGTGCTGGCACATCGCGACATTCCCCTACCCATCAATCACCTGTGACAGCCGGCACAGGTCGTCGTAGATGTATTGCGCCTAGTCGGCGATGGCTGGTGTCGGCGCGCACGCACAGAGCAGTAACACACAGGTCGCAATCGACTGGACTTTTGAAAACGCCATCTGCTTCATCGTCGTTCTTTCGTCGTCCACGACTCCCACCTTCTTTCATTCAACCGACATTCCCCTGAAGCACCGGCCAACTCATCCTGGTCCCTTTCCTCGTCTCGCCGTTACCGGAGGGGACCTTCCTGCTGGACTAGGAAGGGGCTGCCTGGGACTCGTCTGATGGTTTTGGGGACCACCCCTGCAGTCGCAACTGATCCCACACTTTCTCGCGATCGAATGTATGGACCGCCACGGAGGCGTGATCACCCTTCTTGGGAACGTATCCCATCCGCATGGGAACCGTTCGCTTTCCCTCTCGAATGGTGAGGAAGATACAGAGTTCACCGAATTGACCCGCGGCGCGCTTCGATTCTCGCGGCTCGGCGTCTTCCGTCACAGCCGGCTTGGGCGATTCCTCATAGACCATCTCCACGACCTCCACCCCACCCTGCCGGAATCGGACGTTCCATCGTTCAATATCGTGAGGACCATCGAAGAGCACGTCCGCATCTGCCTGCCGCACATGCGCTGGGAGTGCCTGGCCATTGAGGCTTTCCACAGCCATGTACGCCTTAGGAACTTTGAACAGCATGCGCGCGAGGGTGATGTATTTGCTATTCAAGTGGTCGTTTTTCTGTCAGCCCGACCACCGCCTCGACGCTGTCAAATCGAGCACGCATCATGATGCGTTCGTCCAGCGCATCGCCAAAAATAACTGGGAATCCGGCCTCTTCCGCCATATGGCAGTGCTTGGGGGCGGAGTCGATGAAGACGACGCGCGTGCCGCCCTTCTTCAGCTCTGCGGCCACGGCCAAGCTCAGTTCGCGAACCCCAAGAATCGCCACGGTTTCTCGCTTGGGAAGTCGAAGTTGAAGGAGTTGTGCCAACAGTCGGGCGAAGAGACCTGCATGCAGAACGGTCACCCCGATTGTCATAAAGACCATCGCCCGAAGCGCGTCCCCTCCCTCCAACTGTTCCCGCCGCATCGCCTCGGCAGTCAGCGACGCGATCGCGGCGGCGACAATGCCACGAGGCGCCACCCACGCTAGAAACAATCGTTCTTTTGGAGCGAGGCCGGCCCCGATCGTCGACATGAACACGCTCACAGGACGAACCAAGAAGATCAGTGCCGCCACCGCCCACCACGCCGCCGGCCACAACAGCACAATATCCTTCCAGCGAATGTCGGCCGCAAGCAGGATGAATAACAATCCGACCAGCATGGCGGTCATTTGATCTTTGAAGTCCCGCAGATCACGATCGACGTGCGTGCCGAGGTTGCCGACCAGAATCCCGGCAACGGTGACGGCGAGAATGCCGCTCTGAGGGATCACCTGATCAGAGAGTTGAAACAGGACGTACGTCAGGGCAAGGGTGAAGATATTGGTGTACCCGTGAGGCACGAGGCCCGGCCAACGCAGCAGCAAGCCAACGAAGTACCCACCGACTGCGCCGGCGAAGATACCGAATCCCAACCGCAACCCCAACTGATACAGTTCGCTCGCCAGGGTCTCAGTAGCGGGAGACAGCACAACGTTCAAAACGAGAATTGCCAGCACAGCCCCGATCGGGTCGATCAACACGCCCTCGGCCTCGAGGATGGTCCGCATGTGCGGGCGGAGGCGCATGTCGCGGACAAGTGGAGCGACGACAGTCGGCCCGGTAACCACGACGAGGCTACCGAACAGAAGCGAGTTCGCGATCGACCACCCAAGGATCATGTGGGCCACGAGGCCGGCCCCGGCCAAAGTCAGCACGGCACCCCAGGTCACAAGCCGTCGGATCGGCGTCTCCTGCCGACGAAGACGCGACCATTGGAGATTCAGCCCACCCTCAAACAGGATGACCGCAATTGCAAAATCGACCAGGTCGAGCAGCCCCTGCCCCATGGATTCGGGATGCACCCATCCAAGCACTTCGGGGCCCAACGCGACGCCAAGGGCGAGAAGGAGGATGATGCTCGGAATATTGAGGTGGCGTGCCAGCGACTGCGCGAGCACACCAGCCGCCAGAGCAATGGAAATGGTCAGGCCAGCGTGCACGTGGTCGATGTCTGACTCATGATGATTGGGTGAAAGAAAGAACCCGTTGTGAACACTAAATCGGTGATCGGGGGACTGGAGACCCGCCCGTTACTCCCGTGTGTGCTGATGTGTCTACCCACGAGTGTGGCGATGATTTGTCGCATGTTCCGCACAATACACAACCTGGGACCGTGGAACAAATCTTTTCGTCATCATACTGCCGAAACTCCTTACCTGTATGGAAGCGGGGTGAGATCCAGCTCTCGTGAGCCAAAAGGGAACATCCCGCTTGACATACTGTCGTCTTCGCATGTCTCAGATTCTTCACGGACACAGCTCCCATGTCCTGAATCGTGGGAACGGGGGTGCCACGGTTTTCCACAAGGACGGCGATGACGCCACACTCCTCGATTTACATACCCCGATAAGAGAATGGCACTAGGGGCCTAAGGCGGGAGTTACCTAGAGGTCGGCTTCTCTTCCAATCAGCGCGACCGCTTTCCCACGATGGGCGTTCATATCTCGAACATTACTGGGCAGCTTCGGTGCTTCCTCAGGCCACCCAGTCACTCCCATATCACTCACGCCCTGAAATTTAGCCCCTTCCTCCATCAGCATCGCAGGGCAATGCACCTCACCGATCAGAATAGCGGTCTTGAGAAGCTGGATTTTCCCAGTGGCCGTGACCGTGGCTTTGATGCGTCCGCTACTGATCAGCGAATCAGCATGGATAGATCCCTTCACCACTCCATCTTCGCCGACAATCACTTCGCCCTTCGTATGCACATCACCGTCCAGGCGTCCATCGATACGCACCGTGCCCTCAACCCTTGATTTCGCCCTTTGAGCTTTCGACTCCCTTTGCCAACAGGGTAATGTTGCCGTCGTCTGCATAACCAGTCTTTTCATGAGGACTCCTCTGTGCAGGCCAGTCTCCCCCCAAGACTACCTGAGGACCGGGGATACGCCTAACAGTTTGTGGAATCCAGCACCCGGTGTGGTAAAGACGCATCTACGAGGAAAAGTCGAACGTCTGCTTCAGTCGTTCCCAAATCCCACCCCCATGGACTTCACAGTAGATCTTGGGCTCCGTTCCTGAAATGAAGTATTCTGATCTGTTCTCCGGACATCGTGAGGTCGCAAGTTGACCCGTTCTTGGATCGATCCGGCGCTGAACGACCCCGAGGGGTACTTCAAAATCGGGAAGGTCCCCTGGAATGAGCCGAACGGCCAGCTCACTCCAAATGGGCAAGGCGGCCTGCGCACCGCTCAGTTTGAGAGGTCGCTCATCATCAAACCCAACCCACACACCAATCGCGATATCCGGCGAGTATCCGACGAACCAGGCGTCCCGAGACCCATCCGTTGTCCCAGTTTTGCCTGCGACCGGGCCCCTCACCCCAAGAGCTCTGGCCTTGGAAGCCGTTCCTCGATCCACCACACCTTTCAGGAGAGAGGTCACAAGGAACGCCCCTTGCGGAGACGCCGCCTGACTTCGATCCAGAGGCGGACTCCAGATTGTCTCTCCCCCTTCACGTGTCATGTTGGACAGCGCCACGGGGCGGATCACGACCCCTCCATTGGCAAGCCCGGCATACGCGGATGTAATCTCCAGTAACGAAACTGAGGAACTGCCAAGCGCGAGGGAGAGATTATTTGCCAGAGGAGTGGTAATTCCAAAGGCTTGGAGCTGGCGCGTGAATGCCAGCATCCCAGTTCGGTGAGCTATCCGGACGACCGGAACATTCAACGACTGCTCAAGTGCCGTTCGGACCGTCACCTGCCCTCGAAACTGTCGGTCATAGTTTTGCGGCGACCAGGAACCCTTACCCGACTCCAAGGTCACTGGTTCATCTGCTAGTAATGTCGCCGGCGTGAGCCCAGCCCTCCCTTGATCTCGAGCCGCCTCAAAGCCGGCCAAATACACAAACGGTTTGAAAAGAGAGCCCGCTGATCGATGCGCCTGTACCGCACGATTGAACTGGCTCATTCGATAATCGCGTCCGCCAACCATCGCCACTACATGGCCATGCTTCACATCCAGCACAACCGCGGCGCCCTGGAGCGGCGGATCAGCATCGGCCAAGTAAGGATGGTTCCTTTCAAGTTTCAGGAGTCCTTCCTGTAACACCTGTGACGCAATTTGCTGCGCTCTGGAATCGAGCGTCGAATAAATTCGCGACCCTTCCGGAGTGACCACTCCAGTCCCTTGCTCGATCTCTCTGAGCAGGTAATCAACAAAGTACGGGGCATCGGTGAGGGCGTCATCGGTTAACATGACTTTCACCGGACGAGCCACGGCTACGTTCAACGACTCTTCTGTTACAATTCCTTCTTCTCGCAAACGGCGAAGCACCACATCCCGACGCTTGGTTGCCAGCTCAATGTTTTTCACTGGCGAATAGATATTGGGACCTTTGATCAATCCAACGATCAACG
>JAAUPT010000070.1 GCA_012032965.1 Nitrospira sp. | reverse complement strand
ACGGTTTGAGGATCTGTGTTATCTGCACTCGGCTAATTGAGCCGGTATCCTTTTGCCGAGAGACAGGTATCCCGCATGGCGTTGATCATTGAAAGGCCATGTAGGGCCCGGGCATGGTCGGCGGGGTTTTGAGGGCCTGCGCTGAAGGGAAAGGGAGAACTCTGGCTATAGAAGTGTTGCTCATTGGCTAGTCGTGCTTTGTACTCACATTCCATATAGTCACGCTCCACGTCATATCGGGTCAGCCCGCTCGGGTGGCCGCCACGCTCATACGGACTTGGCGCGCAGGCGAAACCTGCCAGCATAAAGAGGATCAGGAGGCTTCTGTACTGTATTTTCATAAGGTACTGATACCGTCTACGGAAAGGAAGATCAATCCGGCCTGCCCGCAACGATCTCCGCACAGCGACGGGCGCTGACGAGTGCGCTTTCGAGGTTAGCAGGCCAGCCTGCGTCAGTCCAAGCTCCAGCGACGAGCATGTTATGGATCGGACTTTGCTGGAGAGGCCTGAGCCGCGCAGTGCCCGGCGCGAGCGAGAGCGCAGCATGGTGTTCTTGAAAGATTTCATGGGTGAGTATGTCTTTGGGAACTATGTTTGGAAATATCCGGCTCAGCTCGGCGATTGCAGCATCTAATATCAACTGATCATCATCCAAATTTGCAAGCGAGTCGGCTAGGGCAGAGAGACGACAGCTGATTGCGCCAGACCCCAACGGAGTAATGGTCAGTTGGTGGAACGGGCGTCCTGGTAGCAATACAAGGCGAGGGGTTTGAGTGGCCTCTTGGCATGTCAATTGGACGACGACCTCGCTGAGATCGTTGAGTTCCGTAACCTGGGCGAAGTAGGCATAGCGCGTTAACAGCCGCTCCGGCAAAAGCGCAAGCAACTGGTGGGGCGACAGCGCGAAGACGTACCACTGAGCTTGTATTGTCGTGCTGTCTTGGAGCCGAATGTCGTGCACGCTGCTTTCTCCAAAGCGGAGGTGTGGACGAGCTGTCAGGGTGTGGAACTCGATAGGGCCGTGACCCAACGCCTGTTTGATCGGTGCCCTGAGCCTTTGTTCGACGGAACCAGACACATAGGTGAGCCTGGCATCCGACGCGTCGCTGAGAAATATGGTTGAGAGCAATTGCACAAAGGTCGCGGCGGAGAGGCGCGCGAGATCGTTTCCGGTCAGCCAATGAGCGAGCGGCCCCAAATCCGCTCTCGGGCTTGGACACTTTGGCCGGTCGCCGCCAGCCATTCCTGCGCAGTGCGATTCTCGAGATCTGTCGGGAGGGTCTGCGCTTGCTCCCAAATCTGCTCGACGTGAGAGAACAGCTTCCAGCGGTCCTGCCAGGCTAGGCCTTGGAAGCTAAAGAGACTCATCATCCATTGAAAGGCTCCGGGAAGCTGAGCAGACTGATATGACACGTTGCGTCCATCGGGTAGATGAAACTCGAGTGGAATGGGGCGGTCGTGGTGCGCGGGTGATTGCTGATGCAGCGCCTGGAGGAGCCGGTGGCTCTCGTGGTGACATCCCAAGAGAATCGGTGCGGGGTCGGATGCATTGAGCCGGAACCCGTCGAGCCAATCAGGGTGATCGAGCAGCGTGATGCGGTGGCCCTGTCGATGGAGATGATAGGCGGTTGTGAGACCAACCAATCCGGCGCCGAGGATGAGAACGGTTTGTGAGGTTGGAGCGGTCACGAGAATCGGGAACGGAGCCAAATGCGTAACGCGATGATCAACCGTTGTGTGGTGGTCAGACTGATTCGTTGTCCGAACACCTGATAGTTCGATCGTTCGATGCGGTCCAAGATTCGGCTGTAAATGCCGCGCATGATTTCCGCCACCGTCAATGCACGGCGCTCGAGAGGGGATAATCCCTTCAGCGCCGCGTCGGCTCGCTTATAATAATGATGGGCGCGAGAGGCTTCGTATTCCATCAATGCGCAGAACTCCGGCGAATAGCTCCGATTGAGCAGGGCCTTTTCAGGATAGTTCCACTTCTGTAGATCCTCGAGTGGGAGATAAATACGGCGTTCGGTGGCATCAGTGCCAACGTCCCGAAGAATGTTGGTTAGCTGGAAGGCCATACCGAGCGCGACCGCGTAATCCTGAGCGCGAGCGGAGGTGACGCCGAAAATATGTAAACAGATAAGGCCTACGACGGAGGCGACGCGGTAACAATAGAGAGACAGCTCGTCGAATGTGACGTAGCGGTTATTGAACAGATCCATCTCAACGCCTTTGATCAATTCTTCAAAGTAGGCTTTGGGTATTCCCATAGTTTTTACATGGTAGGCAAGGCTGACCATGATTGGGTGGTAGGCGTTGCTGAATAGACCGCGTCCAGCTCGTTCAGCCAGCGTTTGAGTTCCTCCTTCGGATCGCTCCCGGCAGCCGGTTCATCGACGGCACTGTCTACGGCCTTGCAGAAGGCATAGACGGTATACATGGCTTCTCGCTTGGCTTTGGGCAGGAACAGGAATGAGTAGTAAAAGTTGCTGCCGCTGTTCTTTGTATACGCCGTGCAATAGGCCTGCGCTTCAGCAGTCGTCATGACGCGCAGCCTCCAGCCAGGACCGAAGCCTCAAGTTTGATGGCTTTGATGGGGTCGATCGGGAGGTTGGGATTTGGATGCAGAATCCAATCCAGCAGCTCCACACCATCCACCAGACGAGGGCCAGGGCGGCTGAAATATGATGCGGCATCCACGACGTAGAGATTCGGCCACTGCTCGCAGGCCCGTCTCCATCGATCCTGGACAGGTCCGCTCTGCCTAAGTTCGTTCATGGTGCGATCGATGGAATACCCACAGGGCATGACGATGACCACATCGGGTTGCGAGGTTTCCACTTCTTGCCAAGTTCGTTGTATGCGATGGCGCATGCTTGGATCCTAGTACATCATGTCCACCAGCCAAGTCTATCATTTCTGGAACCCAATGCCCTGCGACATACAGAGGGTCCAGCCATTCAAGACAGACGACACGAGGACGGGAACGTATGCTCATGTTCCTCTGGTTGATGTGGTCCAATCGACGACGAAGCTCCGTGGCAAGCGCGTGTCCCCTTGTTAGTCGATCGACCGCTCTAGCGATCCGCTCGATATCATGGATCATGTCCTCGAGGGTCGTCGGGCTCAGCGTGAGGACCTCGGGTGGAGATTGAAGTAAGTGGATGGCACGTGCGAGCTGGTCTGGTGTCAAGGCGCAGACATGACACAGGTCTTGTGTCAGAATCACATCGGGCTGGGCCAGATGAAAGGCTCGCTCGTTGAGCTGATACAGCGGACTTCCCGACGCGACCAATTCTTTGACCCGCTGATCGATATCTAAGCTCGCTGTCAGGTGGGCCTCAACTCGTGGTTCGATCATCACTGAAACATGTCGAATCGAGGGAGGGAAATCGCACTCATGGCTGATGCCGACAAGGTGGTCGGCCAAACCGAGGGACGCGACCACTTCTGTTGCACCAGGGACGAGTGAGCAGATTCTCATAGCGGTTGTGAGTCTATGTGGGCCACAAGCGAGCGCGCACGTCCGTGACACGCGTCTCACGCAAGCTATGGGTGATGGCATCGGCTTCGTGTAAGTCTTGCACGGTATGGGTATTGGCCACTGCCAACACCTTCATGCCCGCTGATTTTGCAGCGCGGATGCCGGGACGGGAATCTTCAATGACCAAACATGAAGTCGGCGACAGCGACGCAGCGGAATGTTGCCGGTTCAATCCGGCCAGCGCATGAAGGAACGGTTCAGGATTCGGTTTGCCATGGGTCACATCTTCGGCGCTGGTGATGTGACAAAACGCTTTTCGGAGCCCGATGCATTCGAGCACCAGCTCGATCTCGGCTCGTAACGCACCTGAAGCGATGGCGACAGGGCATATCGCGGCGGCTTCTTCGACAAACTCTCTGACACCCGGGAAAATGACCAGATGGTCTTTAATCGACGCCAAGTACGCGGTCGCCTTTTTGGCCATGAGGCCTTCTAGGAGCGAGGGGGAGGCTGGGATCTGGTTGACACGCAGGGCTTCTAGAATGCAGCCTCGATCGTCGAATCCGAGGTAGTTGGCGTAGTAGTCGTCTTCCGTCAAATTGATCTGGATCTCTCCCAGCGTTCGGCGCAACCCTTCAAAGTGCAGCGGCTCAGTGTCGGCGATGACGCCGTCGAAATCGAAAATTACGGCCTGCAATGGAGTCCTGAGGCTTACGATGTCTCACCTATGCAATGGAGGCGTGATCAGGCGGCATTATAACACAGAGGGTGGTGATCTGATCACCACCCTCTGTGTGTGACCTGTGTCGCGGAAACGGATAGATCAGGGTTTCAGTGTAAGCTGATGTTCGGGCATCCAACCTGTGGTGCCGTAGTCGCTACGCAGGGAGTAGACCCAGCCAGTCCCCTGAAGATCACCGTCAAGAATTGTCAGGACGGTTCCCGGCGGAATGGCCGGTCCTGGTCGCGATCCCTCTGCATCCTGGGTGAGCACGACTTTTTCGCCCGGAGCAGCGGGGTTGGGCAAGACGCTCACTCGTTGCCCCTCGCCGAATAGCGGAGGGGGTGAACTGGTTATGGGTGCATCGGACGCTGAAGCTGGGGTTGGAATCGTCTCAACCGTGGCCGAGGTGGGCGGCATGGGGGCAGGAGCTGGAGCTGGTGTTGCGGCTTGTGGCACCTCGACTGGTGCGACAGTTGGTGGTGGAGTCGGAGCCGCTTCCATAGGCTGAGGAGGCGGAGCCACAGGTACAGGTTTTGGAGGCATTGGCCGCTGCACAATAGGTGTTGGAGGTTCCGGTGATTCACCAAGGAGTGGCTCGACATACTCCATGACCATCTCCGGTTCCATTGCGACGTAGGCACCGCCGCCGATCAGCACCAGTAACAGCACCCATAAAAGGGGACGGCCGTTTGATTGCTTGGGCGGTTTCTTTGGAGATGATGAGCGGACCGTGGTGGTTTGCTCCAATTCTTCTTCTGTGAATTCAAGATCAGGCTCAGGTTGGCGAGCAAAGAATAGGTTCCAAGTCAGGAGACTGCCCCCCAACGATGGGTTTCCGGCGAAAGCAAACATCGAGCACCTCCCTCCAGCGGACTGCATCGTAGAATCTGAAAAAGTACTTATCATCAAGGGCATAGGCTGTCAATTTTGTACGAATATTCAGCAGAGGCTATTCTGAGTCTGCTCCAGGCTCAGCAGGATTGCACATGAGACCAGGACAGCATCTGATACCTGACTACATCGAAGATGTGTTGTATCAGGTTTTTTGCTAACTAGAGTCGACATAAAGCTGTCCGTGCATTCGCTGAAAGCCTGGATGATGGGCGTATGGTTGTCATAGAGATGTGGTCGACATTATAGTGTCTTTTCCTGAACGTCCACATTCAATCCGAAGTTGAACCCTGGTGCCTCTTGCATGTCTGTCAAACCGGCAGGCACAATGGGCTGACCGACGAACATGAAATCCTATCGTGAAGAACTCTGGTTTGAGACGAAGACCAGACGGGCCTACCTGAATATCACGCCACAGATTGAGGCATTGGTCAAGAAGAGTGGGATCAGTGATGGCCTAGTATTGGTCAACGCGATGCATATTACCGCGAGTGTGTATATCAACGACGATGAGCCTGGTCTGTTGCAAGACTATGACGAGTTTCTGGAACGACTTGCTCCTCATGAGGCCCGTTACCGGCACAACAATACGGGTGAAGATAACGGAGATGCGCATCTGAAGCGACAAGTCATGGGACGAGAAGTCGTGGTCGCGATCACGAAGGGCGCACTCGATTTCGGCCCATGGGAGCAGATTTTCTACGGAGAGTTTGATGGGCGTCGCCGTAAGCGAGTGCTGGTGAAGATCATCGGAGACTAGAGCCGGTATCGAGCAGAGGTGTGCGTGAGTCACGCGTACGAGGAATCGTTGGGACGCTTGCATGGGTTTGAAAATTTTGGCAACATGGATTCTGAGGTTCCGAGCGATCTTTTTTGGTTCGTGTTGTAGGGAGTAGCAATGTTAGCCTGGTCTCGTCCTGATCCACTCACCCGCGATCTGATCCATCTCATCAATGCTCGTAGGCACGATCATGGTGATACGGATGATGCAATCGATACCCTGCAAGCATTTCTTGAACAGGGACGTGAACACGATCTTCTGACGGTGCTTGCTGCGCTCGACGAAGAAATGGCGGAATGGTTGTTCGATCTTGTGGCAGAGGCGAGTTGCACGCTCCTTTTGGATGGGTCGAACGATGAAAAGCCTACCTACGCGACGATCGCGGCCTTGGAGTTACCTCTGCAGGCGAACCTGACCTCTCCGCTCAAGCTCAAGATCGATCCCATTGCGACGGCTGACCTCCTGCATCGGAATCTGCAACTTCCTGTCGGAACGGTCGTTCGTGTCGAGTCACGACTGTTGACTGATGCCACATTGGAGATGTTGAACCTCCAGATGTTCCATGACCACCTGATGACGGTTGCTGATTCACGGCGTGCGCAGTCGGTGGCGGCCCGGCTTCTTCCCCCCGTTGAGAACACCGCGTTTCTCTTGTTTGAACTGATGGGGCGCCAGACCCAGGGTTGCCCGACTCATGGGAAGACCATCAGCGCCGGGAAATTCTCGACGGCCTGGTTAAGCAATGTCCGGAGTTGGCATGCGCGCCGGATACGATCGAGGCACCGGTGTATGCGGCTTACGCCATGTTCGACGCACAGAATGCGGTACGGCTGCATCACTTGGCCGATGAAACCGCTGCCGTGTGGAGAGAGCTGGATCCGCTGGTGAGGTCCCGCACGATCGTGCATCTCCATACACAATGTGGAAACGGGGTGTATATGCCCGTGTGGACCGATCTGTTCGATCCAGAGCTTCCGGAAGAACACGGCCCAGTCTGGACGTCTCCAGACGTCTGGGTCTTTACTGCTGATTTGCCCATTGAGTGGCCGGGTGAAATGTTAACGAATCGGTTACTCGCAGAAGGTTGCACCAGGTTCGAGAATCACATCGTCGAAACCCCTGACAACTAATTCAACCTCCTCTTGTCCTCGCCTTGAGGCTTGTCCCAACACGCATTCGCTTCGGTCAACGAGAGCGCTCTGTGAAAAACTCTCGTTTCGGTGATTTTCCGGCAGCTTTATTTTATTCTGATCTCGATGAAGACGACCACTACTACTACGGAGCGATCGGGAAAGGTCACCGCAAGTCTCGTGTCTGTGGCCGGATTGATCTTCGTCTGGGCAATCGTGTGGGCTAACTTTCCCTCTAAAGACGAGCTGCTGTCGGCTCAGTCAGGGGCATCCTCCGTCGAAGCCACACGTGCACCTGCTCTCGACTTGACGATCCCCGGCGTATCGAGTCAGCCGACTGCCAACTCAGATAGGACAGGACGAGCGGCATCGGTGACGACGCTCGGTGGATTGTCAGTTCCGCGCGATGGTCGTGCTCAAAAAATTACGGAAGTGAAGTGTGACGCCGAAGTCCAGCAATACTGCCCCGATTCCCTCGCTGGAGAAGACCGCCGCCGTTGTGTGATGCAGCGATTCAAACGGCTCGCTCTGCCTTGTCAACAGATCATGCAGCAGCGATTGGTGCGTTGGAAAGAAGCCGAAGGCTACCAGTTGTCCTGTGTTATAGAC
>JAAUPT010000069.1 GCA_012032965.1 Nitrospira sp. | reverse complement strand
TGGACGATCAGTTCAATCTCCACAGGCGCATGGCGAGGAAGTTCCGCGGCGCGACGGCGACACGCGCATGACGACCCGTGTCACCAAACAATGAGACAAGCAGATCCGAGGCACCGTTGAGCACCTGCGGGTGATCAGTAAACCCCGGGGCCGATGCGATGTACCCGACTACTTTGACGATCCGTTTCACCCGATCAAGCGACCCGATTTCGTGTTTCACAATGCTCAGACCGTTCAACACGGCCACACGCGCCGCTTCAACTCCCTGCTCTATCGTAATCCCCTGTCCCAGCTTGCCGGTCATGATGATCTGACCATCACGTGAGGGTAACACACCGGAAAGGAAGAGGAGGTCTCCGACTTGAACAGCCGGTACATAGTTCGCCACGGGCTTCGGCGGAGCTGGTAATTCGAGCCCCAATTCTTGGAGACGCTGCTCAGTAGACATTGCTTCGTATTCTCTTTCCTTTCCCCTTTTTACCCTGGTCTGAGGGCATCGAGAAAACTGTCGCCGACCAGTAATCGCTCGGCTCGAAGCGCCTCCACAATCGTCTGACCTACATCTGCGGCAGTCGGTCTGCTCCCTAAGTCGACCCCCTGTGCAAGCTTGGGCCCAGTCACGAACACCGGCACATACTCTCGAGTGGAGGTCTGTCCATGCAAGGAGAAATCTCTTCCATGATCACCCGTAATGATCACCATATCGCCGAGGCGCAGCTTTTCGAGTAAATCAGGCAGCCGACGATCAAAATCTTGTATGGCTGTGGCCGCTTGGGCGGCATCTTCAGATAACAGATCCAGACTGGCACAGACAAGACCTCGAGGCATCTTGCTCAGCATGCCGATCACCTCATCTAAAGCCGCTATTCCTGATGCAACGGGGAAAGCTTTCGTGAACCCGCGCCCGGCAAAGAGGTCGTAGATTTTTCCGATCCCCATCGTATCTGGCCAGATCGGCTCAAGACATCCAACATCGTCAATCCCGGTGGCTCCATCACAAAGTCTTTCCGTCCAACGTGTGGGCGCAGCATGTCGTGCCCACCGATGACCGGCTGTGCAACGACGCGAATAAAACTCCCCGCATCTTTCGCCGCTTTTCGAATCTCCCGACATCGTTGCTGGAATTCCAACGGCGCCATGCCTGATTCATGCATGGCAAGAAAGCACGTATTACCACCATCAGTCCAGAGTATCGGCCCCCCGGTGGCCATATGTTCCATGCTATGTCGGCGAAGCATCATGCCCATCGTGGAAACGTTCTTACCGATCACTTTCCTGCCCACTACCTGTTCGACCACGTCCACGATTTGAGCAGGCACACCGGAGCTGCAGCCCGTTTGGGCATCTTTCTGGATCACCCCGCTAATTTCCCAGTATCCGACGACGGAATCTTTGCCAGGCGATGTGAACCCGAGCCGTCCAAAGGAGCCACTCGGTTGTGCCATGGTCCGTACGCCCTTGATCTGGGCGACATGTCCCAGCCCAAGCATCTCGAAATTGGGTACACGCAAGCCATCGACCGTCTCGGCCAAGTGCACGAGGGTGTTGGCCTCGGCATCGCCGTAGTCGACTCCATCCGGCAACGCCCCAATGCCAAACCCGTCAATGACGAGGAGAATGATCCTATTAATCATGGGCGCACTCTACCAAATCGCCGTAGAGCGATGTAGATACGTATGGGACCGACACGGGGATCCGAGAGGACCTAGGTAAGAGGGCTACCGCTGTTTTGTCGCACAGTTCATCAGTGAATATTGCTGAAAAGTCTTTAAAGGAGTCGAACCGAGAATTCGCCACTCACATCAGAAGTTGGCACGTATCGTTCACTGAACCGGCATGTATCCGGGCCTGTGTCATCCCACTCGCCATTCATCGAAGATTTTGAGACTGGCACTGGTCCCGATTCTGTCAGCTCCCGCCTCGAGCATTGCCAAGGTTGTCTTCCAATCGCGAATGCCGCCAGAAGCTTTGACTTTTGCCTCCCCTGCAACGGTTTCTTTCAGTAAGCGTACATCTTCGACCGTCGCACCTGCTGGACCGAAGCCTGTCGAAGTTTTCACGTAGTCCGCCCCGGCTTCGACCACCAGGTGACAGGCGGTTCGCTTCTCTTCCTGTGTCAGATAGCAGGTCTCAAGGATCACTTTGTGCTCAACACCCGGCGTCGCCTGCACCACTTCGGCAATGTCTGCTCGCACAGAGTCATGGGCACCTGATTTCAGACGACTGACGTTCAGGACCATGTCCAACATGTGCGCGCCACGAATCACTGCTTCAACAGCTTCGGCGACCTTGGTCTTTGTGGTGTGTCCGCCCAAGGGAAACCCAATAGGAATGCCGACTCGAATTGCGGTTCCCGCCACTGCTTCGACTGCCTCATCGACGTAGCATGGTGGAACAAAAATGACAGTGAAGCCACAGTTTCTCGCCTCTTGGCACAACCGAAGCACATCAGCTTTGGTGGCATCCGGTCTCAGAACCGTGTGATCGATGAGAGCAGGCAGGTTCCAAGTAGACATCCTCTACGAAACTCCTTTCCCATAGGCCTGTTTGTTATCGCCCGGAGCAACGGAGATTTGTGAATGAGGCCCTCTTCGAAACGGCCGCTTCTGATACTTCTCGACGGCTCTATTATGTTCCACCAGCGTGGCTGAAAAGTGATGCGTGCCGTCGTTCCTCGAGACGAAATAGAGGTATTTTGACGACGCTGGATAGAGCGCGGCTCGGATCGAATCGGCTCCCGGACTCGCAATAGGGCCAGGCGGTAATCCCGCCCAGCGATAGGTGTTGTAGCGACTGGGATGGGAAAGATCCTTTTTGCGGAGGTTTCCGTCGAAATTCGTTAACCCGTAGATCACGGTTGGATCGCTTTGGAGCGGAATGCGTTTTTTAATCGATTATGAAAGACCGAAGAAATGTGTGGCCGTTCGTCTCTCGCACCGGTTTCTTTTCAATCACCGAGGCTAATGTCAGGACTTGATGGACCGTCAAGTTCATTTCCTTCGCTCGTGTTTGCCATTCCTCGGTGACAACTCGACCAAGCTGATCCACCATCGTTCGAATGACCTCCTTTGCAGGCGTCGTTCTAGCAAAACGATAGGTGTCGGGAAACAGATACCCTTCCACGGTTTCTGCGGAAATTCCGAGAGCCTTAATGAAAGACCTGTCCGACGCCATCTGGAGAAAATCAACACTGCTCGTAATGCGCTGTTCGTTGAGAACGTCGGCGATTTGAGTGATCGTATAGCCTTCGGGAATCGTTACAGCATGGAGCAGAACACGTCCGGTCAGCAATTTTGAGAGAATTTCTGCGGGAGGCATTGCACCATTAAACTCGTACTCTCCGGGCTGGATCTTGCGGTCGGCGTCTTGGGACTTTCCGAGGATCACAAACCTCGAACGGCTCCTGATCAGTTGTTCGCGTTCAAGCAGGGCCGCAGCTTGGAGAAATGTCGCCCCTTCCCGGATCACCACAATTTTATTGACAGGGTGATCAGACTCAGAGAGGACCGGACCTTCAGCCCATCGGATCGTCTGGTAGACGACCGTTGCGGCGATCACGACGACGGCGATGATTCCGATGAGGATTACGCGTATCGTCATAGGCTTGACCGCTTGGAATGTCTGTTGCCCACGTCTCCTCCATGCCATCAACAGCGCTGGTCGTCCCATCTACTGCTGAGGAAGAGGCCTGTGCCTCAAGATAACTCTGTAAGAGTATCGCCGCGGCTATTCGATCGACCACGCCTTTACGTTTTTTTCGGCTGACATCGGCAGCGATCAAAAGATCTTCCGCTGCCTTAGTCGTCATCCGTTCGTCCCATAAGATGATCGGCACAGAAATCCCTGCTTCCAGTTTCTCCGCAAACGCTCGCATCGCGAGAACGGCAGGCCCTTGGCGGCCATCCAGCTGAAGCGGGAAGCCTAAGACCACCCGCTCCACATCGTGGGACGAAACCAAGGTGGCAATGTGCGCGACATCCCAATCCAATGCCCGCCGCTCGAAGGTTTCAAGCGGTTGTGCCGTCCATCTCAACTCGTCGCTGAGGGCAACGCCGATTCGCTTGGTACCGTAATCGAGTGCAAGAATACGAGTAGCCATAATTTTACCGCTGGAGAGCACTTTCGACCAGACCAAAGACTTTTTCTAACGCCGCATCCAGCTTGGCCGGGTCCTTGCCGCCGGCTTGAGCCATTTCTGGCCGGCCTCCACCACTCCCCCCTACTTCTGCCGCCATCACTTTGATCAGCTCACCCGCTTTAAGTCTGCCGATCAAATCTTTGGTCACCACGACCAACAACGAAACCTTCTCGTCGCCGGACACTGCGCCCAGCGCTATCACGCCGCTCTTCAGCTTATCCCGCAACTGATCCGCCAGTGCTCGCATGCCGTTGACATCGAGTCCGTCCGTCCGCTGCACGTGTACGGACACCCCGGCAACGGTCTTCGCGGTTGAAGCGGCTGCGGAACCACCGGCCATCTTGAGTTTCAACTCTTCCAGTTCCCGTTCCTTGTCCTTGAGCTGGGACATCAATTTGCGAGTCTTGGCGGCCAGTTCAGATTGTCCCACTTTCAACACGTCCGACAGCTCGCGGACATCGGCTTCGAGCTTCTTCATCAGCGCATACGCGCCGCTCCCGGTTTGAGCTTCGATCCGACGTACACCGGCGGCCACTCCTGCCTCCGACACGATGCGGAGCAGTCCGATATCCCCTGTCTGTCTGACATGGGTGCCGCCACAGAGTTCTTTGCTGAACGACTCGACGCTGACCACGCGGACCTGTTCCCCATACTTGTCGCCGAAGAATGCCAACGCGCCGTTTGCCACGGCATCTTGAATGCTCATTACCTGGGCACTCACCACCTCGTTCTTCCGAATTTCTTCGTTCACCGTTGATTCGATGTCGTCGATATCGCGGGACGTCAGCGGCCGGAAATGGGCAAAGTCGAAGCGAAGCCGGTTGGGTCCGACCAGGGAGCCATATTGTTTGACATGTGGGCCAAGCAGATCGCGCAGAGCCGCATGGACCAGATGCGTCGCCGTGTGATTACGTGCGGCGTCCTGGCGAATCGACCCATTGACCGCCATCCGCAGTTGTTCGCCTTCGCGGATCTGTCCCTTCTGAACGGTGCCCTTATGTAAGATAAGTGTCGGCATCGGCCTTGTCGTATCCGTGATCTCCACTATCCCTTCTGGTCCCACCAATGTCCCCCGGTCTCCGACCTGTCCGCCTCCTTCGGCATAGAACGGCGTCGCATCCAGTACGACCTCCACGTCCTCCCCTTCGGACGCCTCCTTCACCAACTGTTCGCCTTTGAGAATTGCGCGGAGAACGCTGTCGCTCTCCAACCGGTCGTAGCCGACAAATTGCGTGGCTCCGACCCGCTTGGCCAGCTCGATCACCGATGGACGGGCGGTGTCTTGTTCAAACCCGCTGGTCTTCCGTGCGCGGGTCCGTTGCTCTTCTATCGCTGCATCAAATCCCTGTTCATCGACTGTCATCTCCTGCTCGCGACAGGCTTCGGTGATTAGGTCCATTGGAAACCCGTACGTATCGTACAGTTTGAAGACATCCCCACCCGCCAAGATAGTTCGGCCGGTCGCTCGTGTCTTCACGATCATATCGTTGAGCATCGGCAAGCCTTGATCGAGTGTTGCGATGAACCGCTCTTCTTCTCCTCTAGTCGCTTCGGCAATTGTGCCTGCTGCACGGGTGACCTCAGAATAGACTGCTCCCATCTGCTCAACCACGGACGTGGTCAGTTCGTGGAGAAAAGGCTCGACAATCCCAAGCAATCGTCCATGACGTGCGGCGCGGCGCAAGATTCGACGGAGCACATAGCCTCGTCCTTCATTGGATGGCAACACGCCATCAGTCATCAAGAAGGTGATAGCACGCAGATGGTCGGCAACGACCCGCATGGACCGATCCGCCTGCTCGTTCTCGCCATAGTGCACTCCGGCTCGCTTCGCCACGGCCGTCAACAGCGGCATAAATAGATCGCTGTCATAATTGCTCAAGACGCCCTGTGCGACTGCCGTCAATCGTTCAAGCCCCATCCCAGTATCGATACTCGGTTTGGGCAACGGATGAAGCGTGCCGGCGGCATCCCGGTTGTACTGCATGAACACGAGGTTCCAGATTTCGATCACGCGATCACCGTCTCCGTTTGGCCGATCATCGCCTGGCACCACCGCCCCTTGATCAAAATGAATCTCGGAACAAGGGCCACAGGGACCGGTGTCCGCCATCTGCCAAAAATTGTCTTTCTCGTCACTCCGCACGATGCGGGAAGCTGAGACCCCGATCTTCTTCCAGAGGCGGTCCGCCTCTTCGTCTTCTCGGAAGATCGTGACCCAGAGACGGTCCTTCGCTAACCCGACGGTGTCGGTCAAGAACTCCCACCCGAAGCGGATCGCCTCTTCCTTAAAGTAATCGCCGAATGAGAAGTTCCCGAGCATCTCGAAAAATGTGTGATGCCGTCTCGTGTAGCCGACATTTTCAAGATCGTTGTGCTTACCACGGCCCGTAAACATTTCTGTACGGTCACGGCTCGCTTGTACGCACGCGTTTCTTCACCGAGAAACACCCGCTTGAACTGATTCATCCCAGCATTAGTGAACAGCAAGGTCGGATCAGCCTGTGGAATGAGAGCAGAGCTGGGAACCGCCTGGTGGCCCTGCTTCTCAAAATAGCGAATAAATGCCTGCCGTAGCTCAGTTGCACTATTCTTCATGGACACATTCCTCATTCATTCTGAACGTCATGATTATATGATCGATGGTCTCTTCAGCGAAACCCCGTTGGTGGAGAAGACGCCCTACTTGGATTGATGTCAACCGGCGGCCACGACGTTGTGCGGCTTTCAGGACGCGATCAGCCAACGTGTCTTCATTCACTGTTCGGAAGGCCTCGGTGACGACCTGGGCGGCCAGGCTATCGGCAATTCCCTTGGCCTGTAATTCTGCCCTCAACCGTTCCTGCCCCATCGGTCGAGCGGCCAACCGCCTCCCTACCCATCGCTGGGCATAGGCGACATCATCGAGATACCGGAGATCGGATAATCGACGAATCGCGTGCTTGGCCTGGAGTGACGAGATGCCTCGTGAGGTGAGAAACTGTTCGACTTGCGCGATCGTCCGATCTCTGTGTGCGACAAAGCGAACCGCGAGCTGGATGACAGCATCCGGACTCAACGGTGTGGCGTGCGCGCGAGCGTTCACGCTCCGTCGGCTACCGATGCGCCCGTTTTTCCTCGCTTCGTGCAACAGGCTTGTCTTCCTTGGGTTCCGCTTTCTTCTCGGCACGGGCCGGCACACCGGCCGCTTCTCGAATTCGTGCTTCGATCTCATGCGCCGTGGCGACATTGTTCTTCAGGAACTCTCGAACGGCATCGCGTCCCTGCCCAATTCGCTCTCCCTTGTAGGAATACCAGGCCCCTGATTTATCGATGAGCTTCTTGTCGACGCCCAGATCCACCAACTCGCCGGTCTTGGAAATCCCCTCGGCAAACATGATGTCGAACTCTGCTTGACGGAACGGGGGCGCCATCTTGTTTTTCACCACTTTGACACGGACCCGGCTGCCCATCACATCCTGCCCTTCTTTGATGGACTCGATCCGGCGGATATCCAACCGGACAGAGGAGTAAAATTTCA
>JAAUPT010000068.1 GCA_012032965.1 Nitrospira sp. | reverse complement strand
TGAGAAATCGACCAACTTTGGGCTGGCATTTTAGATGGGGGTTTTGACATGGTGTATTTGGGATTCAGGAAGGTTACACCTTGTGGAATCCCGCTGGTGCTGTCATTCAATTGGGCCACCTGATAGCCGTCGGTCATGTACATCGGCTTCGGGTCGAGACCTGCCGATCACCGGGCATGTCCTTTGCCACGACCTACCCGATCAAATCCAAGTTTTTACAGCTAATTTTTTGGAGTGTGTCATCCACTTTGACACATTCTCCGATCTGGAGTAATCAAGGGAACCCTATTTTTTTACCAACGGAGAGTCCCGCTCAGCTCAACCCCATGGCGTGGGCCATTGATAAGTCCTAAATCCACTTGGATTCATGAGGTAGGATAAAAAAGCTCTGTGACTTGTGGACGCTTCCAAAAGAAAACGTGCCTCTGTGATATGACCATGTCGTATCTTGCCCGTCATAAATTTTCAATGTCTCTCGACCGTGACCAGATCGCTCATGACTAGAGCAAGCGAGGTTATTCCTGCGATCTGCTCACTGATCCTCCCAGCCGAGAGTGGAATGACTTTGTCCACACAACAAACGAACTCGTGACCGTCATGGTTGGGAAGCTGAGGCTTACTATGGGTGCTGGCCTCGGCGACAGGACTACTCATCGACAAATTCCTGCACACCCTTTGATCCAGATGCACGCTTGTGCGGCTCAGCATCTGAGCTGACCTTACCGGCAAGGAGAACCAAAATCGCCTGAGTCACACTGCTCTGCAGGTACGGGCGAAGATGCTCACACGCCCTTCGCATCTGTGCGCCAGCTGGGAAAGAAGCACGGTGCCCTCTTAACCGGTGCTTTCGAGACGGGCAGTACCTTTGGTCTCCGCACGAATCGGACACCTCCTCGGAGAATCCTGTCCCCCTGCAAAGACACCTGTTAAATGCGAGGCACCTCGCCTCACCTGTCGGCGGACATCATCCGTTTACGGCTTCTGTTTCTTGACAAAGGAGGAGAATTGGACTTCGATGGCCATCAATTTGCCATCTTTCTCCGTGACATCTACGGCAACTCGGTCGCCTACCTTGGGCACGTCCCCTCCTCCGCTCCTTCCTCTATTCCGATATCTTGTCTCGGCGACGGTGTGTATTGAGATTGTTTTCCCTTCGATCGTCAGAACCTGAATCTCAGCGTTGTCGAAGGCAGCAACCGTGCCAAAGACGTGCATCCCTTCCCCATGCGCGGCTGCTATTCCAGGTAAGAATACGATCGTCAGCAGGAGCAGTCTTCCTATTCGTTTCACCATGGTCAACCTTCTGCCTCAGTTAATGATGGTGTGCTGGAGACTCTGGATCAAGCACTTCGCCTTGCAGAAATCGGTCGATTCGTTCCTGCTCTTCACGGGCCATCTGACTCACGGGGTTATACTTCTCCATTTCTGCTAGTTCCTCGCTCGTAATGCTTGGAAGATGACGAATAAAATGCACCAGCTTCCAACTATCGAGATCTGGTTCGGGACGGCCTTTCCCCCATGCGGGCATTCCGGTAAATCGAATGCCATTACTGATCATATAGAACAATTCTCCATCGGAGAAGGACTGCGTCTCTATCTTAGTCAGATCGGGTGTTCTAGGATGGAAGTTCTGTCCGATCAAAGTAGAGCCTCTTCCGTCATTCCCGTGGCAATTCGCGCAGTGGTCCGCAAAGTGAATCCGCGCTTCTGCAAGAACCTCCTCCAAGGCGGGAACGGGGTTTTTCATCTGCTTCTGGGCTTTGGGCATTGCCAGGCTCCGGAGCTGACGCGCGAACATGACCTCGAGCTCCGATGGTTGCTCCCTCGCACTAAAACCTGATTGCAGGACATGCCACAGCATTCCAACATTTCCCGTCACGACAACCAGTGTGATCGCGAGTACCACCCAGGCACTTTTGGTCATGATCGGCGCTCCCTTGTTGGCCCTTGCTACGATAACGAACCCGAGGATCTTTATGACCCAGCACGTTCGAAAGGGACTTGAGAATCGACGCCCAACCCTCACCACACGTTCTCTCACGCCGATGGGGCCGAAGAAATACACTCACGGGATACCCACATTATAATACCAACTGTTGATCTCGCGATGGTGACGCGATTACCGGAACCCCTGCGTACTCGGTTGCGTCTTGTGCCTGATGAGCGAAACACCTGAATGCTCGCATTACCGGTGGTACGGATGGATATCAATCAACACATTCGCCTCGTCTAACTCTGCTCTTATCAAGGCTCCTTCTTGAAGCACACCAAGTTTACTACTGGTTAAAGGGTCAACCGAAAACGACTCCAACCCTTTGCTAGTAAAAATCTCGACGACCTCCCAAACCGGATCCGCATAGGCGAGGTTCCCGACCAAAATGCGATGACCGTGGACAGGACGGCTTGGATCGTGAATATCCAGAAGCACATTTGATTCATCCAACGTCACGATTACTTTGTCTCCCACCTTGGCTTTGTGCAGTCCCATGCGTTCCGCCTTCTTTACACTGACCGGCCGTGGCCGCAATTTCTCTCCTGAAGCCCCTTCTATTTTGATATACATCAGCCCCGATTCGATCTTCGAGATCGTGCCTGGTAGATCGTGGTGGCTGTGTGGCCCGCCGAGATCCGACTCGTGGGCAACAGCGGGTGCCCCTAGCAGCAGAAACATTGCGCAGGCGAGGGCGCAGAATACGAAATGTCTTCCATACATGAGATTCCCTCCTTTTTGGATTGTTCACCGCCATGGGATCACGCTGAGGTATTCCCAGGGTGCTCTTGGAGTGACCTTGCCAATCACAAACTACTGGATCATCCACGACACAGGGAGCGATCGCGGCAGACTGATTACAGGCCGAGTTGCTGCAATGACTCTGCTCGCTCCCAAGGCTTTCAATGAGAAGAAACTGCCGGTCCCGAATGGAGTCCCATGGGAATTAAGATCAAATTGGTCGACGCTGAACCTCCCACGATACCTTGCGTACGAGGTGAAGGGGAGGAAAATACTGGCAACCATAAGCCTCATCGCGCACCTCTTCGATACCTTTGAGCCTAAACCTCTGCTGAGCACAAGGTCAAGGAAGGGTGCCGGACCCAGGTCTGGGAATCTAAAGTCTGGTTTGGAGAAATCAAAACGGCACCTCCCCGTCCCTATCGAATGGAAACAGGGCTTGGCGGAGGCCTTCATGACGTACATACCGTATAGGTGAGGGTGCGATCGGCAACCGTGTTGGCAGAAGCTTGCTGCTTATCGAAAGTATTTGTGCCACACTGCAATATCTGCGAAGGGAACAGTCCCCTGGACTTGGTTCAATGTCCTATCTCACCCGTCAGAAATTCTTGACACCTCTCGACCGTGACCAGGTCGCTCGCAACTGGCGGAAGCGCGGTTACTCCTGCAATCTGTTCACCGATCCTCCCGGCAGAGAGTGGAATGATTTCGTTCACACGACGAACGAACTCGTCTCCATCATGGTTGGCAAGCTAAGATTGACCATCGGCGGTGAAGAACTCGTTGCAGAACCAGGCGACGAAGTGTTTATCCCACAGGGAATACTCCATTCGGTCAAGAATATTGCCTCCTCTACGACTCATTGGCTGTATGGGTATGGCTAGGCCAGTTCCCTCAAACTCGCCTCATAGGTCACTTGTCCTAAGGTCCGGCTCGGTGTAGCCTCATACTGGAATGATTGGCATATGAAAGAGAAGAAACGCCTTCCAACCGATGGTGAACCGATCAAGTGGGCCAGCCCATTTGCCTCACTCAAGCACCCATCACTCCCAGCGGCTTCGCCTATGCAGCCTGTTAGCGACCAGAGTACACCAATGTCCGCTGCGCCTAAGAGGAATCGTGGGCGCGTGGATATCCTTCGCCAGACGGCGCACCGCGGAGGCAAAACAGTCACGGTGGTCAGAGGGTTCGTGGGAATCGGACAGGCAGAGAAAGAAGCGCTCGCCCAACGGATGCAGCAATCCTGTGGAGCAGGTGGAACGGTCAAGGGGGGGCGAATCGAGATCCAAGGCGATCAGCGTGAGGCAGTCGCTCGCATTCTCACTGACGCGGGGTTTCGCCCGGTCTTCGCCGGCGGATAAGTTTCACAAGTTCCCAAGCGGCGCGTGATGTGTCCTCCCGCTCTTCATGTTCCAGCGCAATCTCGGTACAATGCCTCGTACATGATTGAGGAGATGTATGATCCCAGCGCCTGTCCCCTTCTATATTCTCTGCGGCTCGCTCGGTGCCGGCAAGACCACATTGTTGATGCGGTTGCTGGAATATTGGAAGGCTCAAGGCCGACGAGCCGGCGTGCTAATGAACGAAGCAGGCTCGGTCAGTATCGATGGTCCCCGCGCCGGCACACTAGCCGAACAGGTGATGAACCTAGCCGGTGGCTGCGTCTGTTGCGACACAAAGGAAGATCTCTCGTGGGGTATTGCCCAGCTGGTGCGTGATCATGGATCGGACGTCCTGATTCTGGAATGTTCAGGGCTGGCCGATCCCGCTGAAGTGGTCGATGCGGTGACTGATGCGTACACGGCGCGACTGGCTGTTCTGGAACGAGTCATTGCGCTCTTGCATCCGGTCTCAACAGAAGAAAGTCACTCCAGCGCCTATGTGACGACACAGGCAATCCGGTGCGCCGATGAACTTATTTTGAACAAACGAGATCTCTACGTCCCTGGCCACTGGGAAGGATTCCGCTCATCGATCGTCGAGCAAAACCCCTATGCACGGCTGTGGGAAACGTCCCACGCGCGACTCGAGGTCACTGAGTTATTGGCTCCACATACCTCGATAAAACCGACGGCACCGACGAACGTGGTGTTCGGAACATCACGACCGGCTTCCGTTCAACGGGCGGCCTACCATCCCATCGCGACAACTGTCCCATTGCCCGGCCCGCTGAATCGCCAGCGTTTCTTCGCATGGATGAAGACGATCCCGAAGCAACTGGAGCGTGCGAAAGGATATTTCCGGTTTGGCAAGGAACCGGAGCTGCAGGAATTCCAATACGCCCTACCGGGACAGTCCACGATCACACCGGTGACACTATTGGATGAGCCACCGTCTGCGCTGGTGCTGATTGGTCGGGGATACGATGTCGATCGGCTGCAAGCCGACCTGTTAGCCACAGTTGATAAACCATCACCGTCTGCGTACCCCTCATGATCTGACCTCGGCCTTTTCAATCGGTGTAACGACCGACTCCAACTTCTTCCTGAACCTAGGCCATTGCAGCAGTGCCCAGGCTGCCCCTCCGCCGATAACCCCTCCAAGCATCCATCCACCAAGTACATCCGTCACATAATGAGCACCGATAAACACACGGGAGAATCCGACGAGTGCCACAATCGGCCAGGTGATCCAGCCTGACTTGGGGTACAAGACTTGGAGGAATGCTGCAAGCGCCGCGGTATTGGCGGCATGGTTCGACGGGAAGCTGAACAATCCACCACAGCCGCTCGACTCAATCTTAACCGCTTCAGTGACCGCCCGACAGGGTCGAACCCGCTCAAAGACCCATTTGAGTTGCCCACCAACGAAATCGGTAAGTCCAACAGCTGCGCCCAGAACCGGACCTCCCAACAGCGCCTCTCGCCTGTTGCTCCAGATCCAATAGACGATCGCGCAGGCACCCGGAAGATAGAGCGTGCTGCGGTTTCCCAGTTGCAGGAAGAAATAGTCGACAACGGCTGACTGGCCTGCTAATCCGTTGATAGCCAGAAAGAGTGCCTCGTCCACGCTCATGCATCCGACGATACGGCCTTACTCCGCAAGCGTCAAGCGTCAACTGATCTCTTGTTCAATCCCCAAAAGACACGACATCATGATTGATAAAGAGGCCTAGAGTGCCGCCAGGGAAATAGAAGTAGCCTAAAAGGCTATCCGGAGTCCGGCTCCAAACCAATGATGATTTCCATTGCCCCTTCCGCTACCGATGGATCAAGCGCGAGTGTAGGCTCAAATCCGATGGAATCGAAAGCTCTGGCAATTTGTAAAGCAAAAACTGGGACCTTCTCGCGGTCTCGAAATCGGATTTCGAAACCATCGATGCCTCCGCTGAACACCCCACGACCAATGTGGACATCGATCCATCCAGCTTTTTTGAGAAGATCCGCCATTTCTCTTGCAAACTTGCCTGCTTCTTCATCCCCCAGAACGGCGATGATTTTTATCGGCCCTTTTGGAATTGGTTTCAAATCTTGCAGTAAGCGAGTGCGCTGCGCGTCCGAAATGGCTCTTTTCTCTATTCGCTCTTTGACTTTCATAAGTTCACTCTCTGCTCGAGCGCTCGTTCTCGAAGGCCTGCCGCCTCAACTTCGAGCTTGCCTGAGCGCTCATTCGCTGCCGCTACATCAGCCAGGGCTTTGGCGGTACTCTTGCGCACCCGTACGCCCTCTTTCTTTGCTTCCTCTGACTGCGCCTCTGCGGCTTTCATCAAGTCTTGTGCTCGAGCGGCATGCTCGTTCGCTGCCGCCACATCAGCGAGTGCTTTGGCCGTCTCCTGGCGTGCCTGTATCACGTCACTCTCTGCCGCTTTTATCTTCGCTGCATATTCCGATTCGAACCGCATACGAGCTGCTTCTTTTGTATCGCTGACAGTGAAAGAGAACCACCAAGACAAGCAGCCGAACAGGCACCCGCCGCAGCAAACGTGACGGCTGCCTTTCCTGTCCGGTTTGCAGATCGTTGCAGATGAGAGCTAGCTTCAGAGGGCGCTTTGGTTTGTGTCTCCTGTTGAAAGCTCATCTCCTCTTTCAAAGAATTGACCTTGGAAGAGAACCACCAGGAGAAGCAGCCGAACACTGTACCCGCCGCAGTGAGCCCCACCGCCACTATTCCTGTCCAAAATGCCAACGATTCCAATGCGGAGTAGATCATCCCACTTCCCCTTGTTCTGGTAAGTTCAGAACTGAAGCTCGGAGCTTAAATGATACTAATTATGCGAGCAGATTACAAAGGCGAGCGTGAGCCGTTAGAGCGATGATGAGGGTTCAAAATAACCCATCATCGAGCAGGAGCAAAAATCACATGGGTGACGGAGGGATAGGGAAATGACGCGTTTCGATTACGAAACAAGAACGACTAGATGTATGAGTCCGACTCACTCCTTATTCTCATGGTCACTGCGTTTTCACCGCGTGCGGAAATGAATACGAACGGTCAGCTCGCCGTCCACCGGGTCGTCGCCGCGCATCTGGGGATCGAAGGTCCATTTGCCGAGCGCATGAACTCCAGCGGTGGTTAACTCACGATGCTTGCACGGCTCCAAGACCACGACCGTCACCTTCGCGTGCTTAGAGACCAGCAAGCGGGCCTTCATCCAATCATCGATCTCTTGCCCGTTGAGAGAGGCAGGAATACCGGGCCAGGGCGTGGACTTGGCTACAGGGCCTACTTGCTGGTCTTTGTTGAGCGGCAATCCGTGAACATGCACCTCAGGCAATTCAAGCACGTCTTCATGGTGATCGCTCTCATGGGTAGCCTCATCACCGACCACCGCATAGAGCACAGCCGGCCACGCCAGGACAACGGCAAGGAGGATTCTGAGAATAAGTTGCATATCCCCCATTCTACGCTATCAACGTCCGGATGCTCAAACAGGCCACTCAACAAGGCCGCAGGCGACGAGCGAACCGGAAGCATACTCTCTGTGGCACGTTGAGAATTCGCACGAGCCGAGAACGTAG
>JAAUPT010000067.1 GCA_012032965.1 Nitrospira sp. | reverse complement strand
CGAGGGCCAATGGCCGTTTCTCAGAATGTGCCAGATCTCGGACATGCCCGGCCTCCAGATTGCCTAGCACTATAGGTGAGCCCTGTTCATGGGTGCAACCGATCAGAAGATGAGACCGTCCACGTCCTGGAGCCGAAAACCCGAACTGTCAAACAATGAAGCCGTCGAGGCCAGGGCCGAACTCTGATTCCGCACCATTCCTATCTCTACACACACATCCCCACAAATTGATTCAGGCCAGCTTTCAGCATTGTTGCTGCCTAGGGATCTGGTGTAGTCTCCCCTCTTGTTATGGCTAAGCCCAAGGAAACAGACGCACTAGACGAGCCTGAAGATTCGGGACCCACTTTGCCAAAGCTCAACGAAATTCCTGCCAGCACCGAGCTAGGCCCTGCGCCCGATCATGATGCTAGCCCCCCAACCCGACACGACGGCCGTCGTCCCTGTCACGGCCCTACAGCAATACCTGGCCGAGGTCAGGAGATACCCCTATCTGTCAAAAGAAGAGGAGCTTCAGCTTTTTCAGGAATACCAGACTCACGGCAGCCGCGAAGCGGCGGTCAAGCTCATCATGGCCAATCTGCGCGTATCGATCTCGATCGCGGCCGAGTATCTCCATACCGGGGCAGACCACATGGATCTGATTCAAGAAGGCAACGTCGGATTGATGCAAGCCATCAAGAAATTCGACCCTTCCAAAAACGTCCGGTTCTATGCCTATGCCGCATGGTGGTCCCGCGCCTATATTCTGCGATACCTGCTCCATACCTTTCGACTGGTCAAGGTCGGGACTACTCAGGATCAGCGGAAACTGTTCTATAACTTAAAAAAAGAAAAGGCCAAGCTTGAACGGGATGGATTCGCGCCGGACACGAAACTACTCGCTGACCGTCTCAACGTGCGCGAACGCGATATCGTCGAAATGGATCAGCGCCTCGGCAACTGGGAGCTTTCGCTCGACCAGCCGATCGGCGAAGACCAAGAAAACACTCTGCTCGATGTCTTGCCGTCCCACCAAGAACCGGCAGATGAACAGCTCGCCGATCATCAGCTCAAAACTCTCTTTCGCGCCAAGCTGGCTGAATTTATCAAAACATTGGAAGAGCGGGACGAGGACATTCTGAGAAATCGCATCCTGTCTGATTCCCCCCTGACCTTAGACGATCTCGGCAATAAGTACGGGATTACGAAGGAACGGACCCGCCAGCTGGAGGCACGCATCATCAAACGCCTTCGAGATTACGTCAAGAAAGACATCAAGGATTTTGACCGTCTCCGAATATAAGCCCCCCTTCTTTCTGATCCCCTAAACACCGAGAAAAACGTGGAAACCAGGTTTCACAATGAGTTACGATGTCAAACGCTTTCAAACGGCGAAAAATGGCGGGTCGATAAAAATCCCTCGCGTCCCCTCTTGACTCGGATGAAGTAAGGACTATCTCTATCCCGTCACAGGCTTCTGGGGTCTCAAGCGAGTTCAACCCAACATAACCGTCAACGCGTCACGAGTTAACTTTCACGAGGAGGAGGTTCTGTTATGAGCACTGCCACGAAGGAGAAGAAAAACGTCGCTAAGGGGTTTCAGCCCTTGGGTGAACGTGTGTTCGTCACGTATACCGAGGAATTAGACAAAACTGCCGGTGGGATCTATGTACCTGATTCAGCGAAGGAAAAGCCTCAGCGAGGCGTGGTCCAAGCTATCGGCAAGAAGGTGGAGAACGTCAAGGTCGGTGATCAGGTCTTGTTCGACAAATACTCAGGCAGCAAGCTTCGCATCGAAGATGAAGAATGCTTGATCCTCAAGGAAGAAGATATCCTCGGGATCTTCACCAGCTAAGCGCAGATCTCAAATCAAGCTGACAACACAATACGAAAACAGAAAACGATAACAGGAGGAACCTAATGGCAAAGCAACTTATGTACGGCGATACGGCACGAGCCGCCATCCTGAAAGGGGTGAATCAGCTCGCGGACGCCGTGAAGGCGACACTCGGCCCGAAGGGTCGGAATGCGATTTTGGA
The DNA here is from genome assembly GCA_012032965.1 of Nitrospira sp. Classification (GTDB taxonomy): domain Bacteria; phylum Nitrospirota; class Nitrospiria; order Nitrospirales; family Nitrospiraceae; genus Nitrospira_D. The sequence goes on along the minus strand of JAAUPT010000067.1, from coordinate 5,668 downwards.
TAAGAAATTCGGTGCACCGACCATTACCAAGGACGGTGTGACCGTTGCCAAGGAAGTCGAACTGAAGAACCCCTATGAAAACATGGGCGCTCAGCTGGTGCGTGAAGTGGCCAGCAAGACCAGCGACATTGCAGGCGACGGAACCACCACCGCCACAGTGCTGGCTCAGGCGATCTTCCGTGAGGGTGCCAAGAACATCACCGCAGGCGCCAATCCAATGGAGATCAAGCGGGGCATCGATAAGGCCGTCGAAGCCATCACGGCCGAGCTCAAGAAGCTCAGCAAGCCCTGCCAAAACAAGACCGAGATCTCTCAGGTCGGCACCATTTCCGCCAACAACGACAAGACCATCGGCGATCTAATCGCGGAAGCCATGGAAAAGGTCGGCAAGGATGGCGTCATCACGGTGGAAGAAGCCAAGTCGATGACCACCTCGTTGGATGTCGTTGAAGGCATGCAATTCGATCGCGGATACATCTCCCCCTATTTTGTCACCAACGCTGAGCGGATGGAATGTTCCGTGGAAGAGCCGCTCATTCTGATCAACGAAAAGAAGATCAGCAGCATGAAGGATCTGCTCCCGTGCTCGAGCAAGTCGCCAAGATGGGCAAGCCACTCGTCATCCTCGCGGAAGAAGTCGAAGGTGAAGCATTGGCCACCCTCGTGGTCAACAAGCTGCGCGGCACTCTGAACGTCGTGGCTGTCAAGGCCCCTGGCTTCGGCGATCGCCGCAAGGCCATGCTGGAGGACATCGCCATCCTCACGGGCGGTCAAGTGATTTCTGAAGATATCGGCATCAAGCTTGAGAACGTCAAGCTGACGGACCTCGGTCGCGCCAAGCGCGTCACGATCGACAAGGACAACACGACGATCGTGGAAGGCTACGGCGATGCCAAGAAAATCGAAGGCCGCGTGAAACAAATCAAGGCTCAGATCGACGAGACGACATCCGACTACGATCGCGAGAAGCTGCAAGAGCGGCTGGCGAAGATCGTGGGCGGTGTGGCCGTCATCAATGTCGGCGCTGCGACCGAGACTGAAATGAAGGAGAAGAAGGCTCGCGTCGAGGATGCGCTGCATGCCACCAAAGCAGCAGTGGAAGAGGGGGTCGTCCCAGGCGGCGGCACAGCCTATCTCCGTTGCGTCAAGGCACTCGATGGGCTCAAAGATGTCCCGGCTGAGCAAAAAGTCGGACTCGATATCGTTCGGCGGGCGCTCGAAGAGCCGCTCCGACAAATCGTAGCGAATGCCGGCGCAGAAGCGTCGGTCGTCGTCGGCAAGGTTCGGGAAGACAAGAACTCCAACGGTGGCTACAACGCTGCCACGGATGAATACGTCGATATGATCAAGTCCGGCATCATCGACCCGACCAAGGTCTCGCGTTGCGCGTTGCAGAACGCGGCCAGTGTGGCAGGTTTGATGCTCACGACCGAAGTCATGATCACCGAACTCCCCGAGGAGAAGAAAGAACCAGCGATGCCGGGTGGCGGACACAGCCACGGCATGGAGGGAATGTACTAGATAGCTAGCAGCTGATAGCTATGATGAAGGGCTCGGCGGGAAACTGCCGGGCCCTTCGTATTTCTGAAACTGGATTTCCCCTAGCGCTTTGCTTTGCTCACCCTGAGCATTGTGCCTAACGCTGGAGAGGTCCTTGGCTCCAAAAAAAGAGATTGAAATGTACGGTGGACGACGGTCGTATGCCGTTGATGGTCGACAAGAAAAAGTGCCGTTGCCTTCTTGCGATCTTCCGTGCCATAGCCCATCCGAATCGCGCACCGTTCTAATTCATACTCGTCGATCGGAAGTGAATGGGTCTGGAGATCATGGACCATCTGCAGTTTATGCTCCACATCGCGGAGAAAGAGGTAGGCGGCCGTGAGATCTTCTTTCACTTGAGTTGAAATCAACTTCCAACGCGCAAAGCGTTCCAAAGGCACCAAGCGTGCTCTTGTCGACCACCGCGGGCAACTGTCTTCCCGCCAGCACTTGAAGGGTCTGTACGAAGAATTCGATTTCCCTGATTCCGCCCGTTCCAAGCTTCACATTGCGGTGTTCGTGCCCCCGATCAGCCATTTTCCCGTCGATCATGTTCTTGACGGCCCGCACCTCCTCAATCACAGCCGATGTCTCAGTCAGGTCAGGAAGCTTCTTGCCGACACCAAAGATGAACGGCTTCACGGCCCTCACAAAGGCCGTTCCCAGCTCCGGTGAGCCAGCGATTGGGGAAGCTTTTAGGAGGGCCAAGCGCTCCCAGGTTTGTCCGCGGGCAAGATAGTACCGCTGATAGCTTGATAGCGACCGTGCCAACTGACCGACGGAACCCTCGGCCCGTAATCGCAGATCGACTCGAAAGACGTATCCCTCTCGAGTCGGCTCGGTCAAGACCCTGGTCAATTCGCGGGACAGAATCTCAAAATATTCTTCATTCGAAATACCGACGCCTGCGGGCCTCTCGGCGCGTCTACGCCCTTGGGCTCTGGTTTCTCCGTCATCGGACTCATAGATGTAGAGCAGATCTACGTCCGAGCTGTAGTTCAATTCGTGGCCACCCAGTTTACCCATTCCGATGACGGCAAATTTTGTTTCACACCACTGTCCCCACCTGGTTCGATGCATGGGAACGCCGTACTGTCGTTTCAGATCGGTATCGACGATCTCGTAGGCGGCATGGATCATCAGGCACGCCAAGTCGGATAATGAGCTGGTCGTCTCCGGCACTGTGGCAAGCCGGAACAGATCCCGGACGCCAATGCGTAACATCTCGCGTCGTTGAAATCGGCGAAGTGCGTCCAGCTTCAATTCTTTGAAGGTGAGATGCCCAACACTCTCCCGAAGTGCGCGCTTCATTCCATTCCGCGTCGGTGGTTTGGACAACACTTTCTCCTCAGCCAACCAATAGACGACCATCGGGTCCCGAAGGAGCGTAAAGGTCAAGGCAGCGCTGTTCCCAAAATGACGCAGAGGAGATCAAGCATACGCGGCCAGCTGCGCAGATAGTCGAAAAAAGAAGTGCGAGAGACACTCCCTAACATGCACTCCCAGTGGTTCAGTGCCTGATCAGGGTCGGCGGTCCTGGAAATCGACTCCATCAACATCGGTAGAATATCGGCCAACCTCCGGCGTTGGATGGGGTCGCCCGCCATGGCATTGAGATTACGGTCGGCCTGATCGAGATCACGTAGTCCATATGCGGATAAAATGACCCGTATGCCTTCAACATCTCGTTTCTCAGCCAACAAGATGGGACGAGGATCCGGCTTGGGAGTCGCACTGCTTGCCGGGGACTGATGCGAGAACGGGGGAGGCAGTGGGGTTCGTCGAGCCATGCGGCGGCATTATACTGATAGGTTCTCCTACGCACAATGAAACCTATTCGGGTATACTGACGTCCATGCCACGCGGCGCTCCTGACCAAATTCCTCTTATCAATAGCGTTCGTCAGTCGTGCCCGGACGTTCCGGACAACATCCTCCAAGATTTCTTTAGTCGCATGGATCCGGAATACTTCCGACGATTCGATCCTTCAACCATAGCGGAACACATCCGATTGACGGCGCAACTGACGTCTGACCACCCCTGCACCATCGTCTTTTCCGAACAGCCGGATACGCGGTTTGAGATCACGATCGTGGCCTACGATTACTTCGCAGAGTTCGCCACGATTTGCGGCCTGCTGTCAGCCTTTGGGTTGAACATTGAGGAGGGAGATATCTATACGTTCGCCGAAAACACTGCTCCACTACCCTCTCGAAAAAGTTGGACGGGGTATGGACCGCGTGTCCGCACCAAGGGAACATCCGACTTGAACAGAAAAAAGATTGTCGATGTGTTTCGTGTGCTGCCGGTGCCTGGAGAGGAATGGGGCATAGCGCAACAGGCGCAATTGGAAGAGGAACTCCACTCGGTCATTGCGCTGCTCGATAAAGGACAATTTGCAGAGGCCCGCTTTGCAGTCAATCGACGGCTGGTCGAGCAGCTTGGAAAACGCCGCGGGTCCTTCAGCGGTCTCCTCAATCCGGTGCAAATCACGTTTGACAACAGCCAGTCCGCCATCGATACGGTCATGGACATCCGATCCGATGATACGCCGGCTTTTTTGTATGCTTTTGCCAATGCCCTAGCGATGCGCAACATCTATGTCTCCAAAGCCCAGTTCGATGTCGAGAGCGGGGAAGATTCATGACCGCTTTTTATGTCCGCAACCGCCATGGCCAGAAGCTCACCGACGCGACCGATCAGCAACAGCTACGTTTGACGGCGGTACTCATCAAGCAGTTCACCCATGCCCTCACCTGGGCTCCGGACCCGACCAAAGCCCTAGAAGCCTTCGACCAGTTCCTCGACCTGACGGTGCAACAAACGAAGGGAAAGGCCCAGCAAGAAGCCCTGGCCTTTCTCAGCGACAAGAAGACCTTTCCGCTGCTGGCCCGTCTGCTCGGGGCCAGCGATTTCCTTTGGGAGGATTTTCTACGCCGCCAACACAGCAACCTGCTGCCGCTTCTGCAAGACTATCGTGACGCACCCCTCATGAGACCACGAGCGACACTTCGCAAGGAGCTTGATCGCCTGGTGAATCGGGCCAACACCGACGAGGAACGGAAGGCGGCGCTGAACAGCTTCAAAGATCGCGAGCTCTTCCGCATCGACATGAAACATATCGTTGAGCCGGATACCACCTTGCCCGACTTCTCCGCCGCATTGACGCAGCTCGCCGAAGTGATCGTCGACCGGAGCATCCAAGACTGCCAAGCCAAGTTGAACAAGCTGTACGGCCCGCCGCGCTTGGCCAACAAGAAACCCTGTCCCTTCACTGTGCTTGGCTTGGGGAAATTCGGCGGTGGAGAGCTTGGGTATGCCTCCGATATTGAGGTGATGTTCGTGTATGGCGACGCGGGTCGCACCAGTGGTAAGAACCCGATCGAGAACAGCGAATACTTTGAGCGGCTGGGTCATGAGCTGTTGCAATGGATCGAGGCGAAGCAAGAAGGCATTTTCCATCTCGACGTACGACTGCGGCCTCATGGTGGGAAAGGGTCCCTCACCAACCCCTTCGACGAGATTACCAAGTACTACAGCGACCGTGGTCTTGCGGCCCCGTTTGAACGCCAATCGTTGATCAAACTACGGCATGTGGCCGGTGATGCGGCGCTGAGCAAGCGCGTCGAAGCCCATCGCGATCACTACGTCTACAGCGGCAAACCCTGGGATCTTCGGATCGCGCTCGATTTACGCCGGCAACAGCTGAAAGAGCTGGTGGAGCGCGGCACGGTCAATCTTAAACATAGTCCAGGAGGCATCGTCGATATCGAATACGCCGTCCAGTATCTCCAGATCATGCATGGCCATAAGCGCACCGTCTTGCGCACTTCCAACACGATGCAGGCCTTGGCAGCCCTTGTCGATTGTGGACTTGTCACGAGGCAAGACGGCGAGGATCTGCGAAAGGCCTATTTTTTCATCCGCATGCTCATCGATGGCCTTCGCATGGTCCGGGGCAACGCCAAAGACCGCGTCCTCCCGCCGGTCGACTCCGACGAATTTATCTTCCTCGCCCGCCGAGTGGGCTACACGACGGATGATTGGCAGGCGGGGGCGAAGCATCTCAAGTCAGATATTGAAGATCACATGGAAAAGGTGAAGAAGTTTTTGAGAGAACCTTTGGGAA